>CAXNKO010000396.1:0-3012 GCA_964202685.1 Caulobacterales bacterium | reverse complement strand
CGACGACCTGCCGACCCAGATGCAGGTGCTGGCCGCCCAGGTGGCCGAGCCCGGCTGGCGGCCCGAAGCCTTCCAGCGGCAGAAGACCGCCGGCAAGACCATCCACGATCAGTTCGAGGCCACCGCCTCGGGGGTGATGTCCCGCGACCTGGCCGCCCTGCTCCACGGCGGCGACCGGCGCTGGACCTACCCCAGCCGCGCGGAAATCGCCGGCGCCCGGCTCGACGACCTCAAGGCCCAGGTCGCCCCGGCCCTGGCCGACGGCCCCATCGAGGTGGTGATCGTCGGCGACATCACCGTGGAAAAGGCCATCGACGCGGTGGCTGAGACCTTCGCCGCCCTGCCCGCTCGCGCCCCGCCCGCCCCCCTGCCCGAGGCCCAGCGCCGCACCGCCTTTCCCGCCCCCGTGGCCCGACCCGTGACGCTGACCCACAAGGGCCGCGCCGACCAGGCCCAGGGCTTCATCGCCTGGCCCACCAGCGACTTCTTCGCCGACCCCCAGCGAGCCCGCGAGACCGCTGTGCTGGGTGAGGTGCTCAAGCTGCGGCTTATCGAGGAACTGCGGGAGAAACAGGGGATGACCTATTCGCCGTCGGTCAACTACACCCACTCCTACGTCTGGCCGGGCTGGGGCTACGTCTCGGCCAGCGTCGAGGCGCCGCCGGAAAAGCTCGACGGCTTCTTCGCCGACGTGGCCAGGATCGCCGCCGACCTGCGTGACCGCCCGGTCAGCGACGATGAACTGGCCCGCGCCAGGACCCCGCGCATCGACCGCATCGAAAAGGCCCGGGTGACCAACCAGTACTGGCTGGGCGAACTCTCCGGCGCCCAGGCCGACGCCCGCCGCCTCGACGCCGCGCGCGCGCTGATCGCCGGCACCCAGCGGGTGACCGCGGCCGATCTCCAACGCGCCGCCCAGGCCTGGCTCAAGGACGAGGCGGCCTGGCGGCTGGTGGTGCGCAAGGAATAATGCCGGGTGTGAACGAGGTCTTAACGCCACTGCGCTAGCCTGCGGCCATGCCTCACTCGGACATATTGCCCGTGTCGCTCGGCGTGCTGGCGACGATCTATGGCGTCCACACCCTGCACAGCGGTCGATTCCAGTCCGCCGATTACGCCGGCGCCGCCGGCCCGGCCGCCGCCTTCCGAGGCATGATCGCCATGGCCTTCGGCGTCGCCCTCTGCGCCAGCGCCCTGTTCGGCATCGACGTCTTCAACATCCTGACGCGCTGGATCGCGGAGGTGAGGCGGTAGGGATGAATGGGGCCTAGTCGCCCCACCTCACGCTGCGACCACCGCCGCCGCGTCCCGGCGTTCGCGCAGGCCGATCAGCGCCACCGCGCCGCCCGCCAGCGAAACGGCGGCCAGCACCAGCAGCGGCGCCACATAGTCGCCGGACCGTTCGAACACCCAGGCCACGATGGGCGGGGCGATGGAGCCGATGGGGCTGAAGGCGCAGATGACGCCATAGACGCGGCCGAAGGCGCCGGCGCCGAACTCCTCCGCCGTGGCCGAGGCCAGCAGCGTCCAGTGGCCCTGGCTGAGGCCGATCAGCACCATGACCACGACGAACATCGGCAGACTGTGGGCGAACGCCAGGGCCACCACTCCGCCGGCGGCGAGCGCCGCCACCACGGCGAAGGGGATGCGGTTGCCCATGTAGTCGGCGAGCAGGCCGCTGGACAGCTTTCCCACCAGGGCGGCGACGCTGAACACCGACAGCAGCAGGCCGGCGGTCTGCAGGCTGACGCCGCGGCTGAAGGCGACGGGCGCCATGTTGATGCTGGCCATGCTGGAGATGAACTGCACCGCCAGGAACACCACCACGATGGCCCAGAAATTCGGCCGGGCGAACACCTCGCGGACGGTGATCTGGGTCGCCTGCGGCGCCTCCGCCGCCCTGGTCATGTAGTCCGCCCCCTCCTCGGCCGTGGGACGGTCGCGCAGCATGACGACGACAATCGGCAGCAACACCAGACCGATCAGCCCGCCGAACAGCCACCAGGTGGCGCGCCAGCCCACCAGCGGTAGCAGCCAGGTGATGATCGGCGGAAAGATCACCCCGGCCATGGCCAGGCCGAAGGCGCACAGGCCCATGGCCGCGCCGCGCCGGCGCACGAACCAGCGCGCCACCACCCCCTGGGACGGGATGCCGGACGAGAAGGTGACCGCCACCGCCAGCAGCACCGAATAGGCCAGGATGATCTGCAGACCTGAACCGGCGAAGCCCACCACCAGGTGGAACAGAGCGATGCCGGCCAGCCCCAGGCCCATCACCCAGCGGATCGGGAACCGATCCACCGCCAGGCCGGCCGGCACGGCGAAGATGGCGCAGCCGAAGCTGAATATGGTCACGCCCAGGGCCAGGGCGCTGGCCGGGGTGTGGAACTCCGCCGTCCAGCCGGGCAGGAACAGCGAGAAGCAGTTGAGCGTCACGCCCAGGGCCGCCAGCTGCGCGATGATGCAGGCGCCGACGATGTTCCAGCCGTGGTAGTAGCGCGGCCCGCGGGCCGCGGCCCCCACCGCCGTCATCAGTTGGCCATGGCGGCGAACATTCCCTGGATCTGCCCCGAGGTGACCACCTGCTGGCTGTCCATGCTCTCGGTCTTCATGCCGCCCAGGTGTTCGCGCGGGCTGACGTCCACATGCTTGCCGGCCTCGCGCAGGGCGCCCACCGTGCAGTTCTCCCGGCCGAGCACCGCGAACGGGTCATAGGAATACTGCTGCATGGCGTTGAGGTGGGTGATCTTGTCGATGGTCTGACGGGGCAGCGCCTTTGCGCATTTCCACAGATATTCCGGGCAGTTCGGCCACACGGTGTCGGAGTGGGGATAGTCGCACTCCCAGGTCACCAGGTCCTCGTTGAGGAAGCGCAGATTCTCCAGCCCCACCTGATCGTCGATGAAGCAGGTGATGATATGTTTCTTGAAGATATCCGAAGGCTTGCGGCCGCCGCCGAAGTCGAAATGGGTCCACTCCCCGGGGTGCTCATGGGTGAAGTCGGCCCGCTCG
>CAXNKO010000395.1:0-3014 GCA_964202685.1 Caulobacterales bacterium | reverse complement strand
ACGCCGCCATTTTAAGCATCGTCGAGACCTCCCGACGACGTCGACTGGATCCGTGGGCGATCATCGAAAGAGCCGTCTCAAGCGCCCGCAGCGCAGCCGCCCCATCCGCTATGCCCGCCTGACTGCCTGGGGGAGGTGAACGGTTACGGTGACGACGACCAGTCCCGGCGACGCCGGGGGCGGGGGCGGCTTTTCGACCGGGCCCCCGCCCCCGCCGAGCTTATCCCCGGGCCGGCCGTCGGCCCGACTCCGCGGGCGCCCCTTCCCCATGAGGAGAGGACCTGAGTCTCAGTGCACCTTGGCGCGGCCGATCTCCAGGCCGTCGGCGCTGACGCCCACGTCGATGACCGCGCCGTCCGCCAGGTCGCCGGCCAGCAGCTTGCGGGCGATGGGGTCGACCAGTTCCTTTTGGATCACCCGCTTCAGCGGCCGGGCGCCATAGACCGGATCGTAGCCGCGTTCCCCCAGCCAGTGCAGGGCCGAGGCATTGAGGTTGAGTGTCATCCGCCGGTCGGCCAGCATCTTCTCCACTCGGGTGAGCTGGATGCGGACGATGTTGTCCATTTCGCCGCGGCCCAGGCGCTTGAACAGGATGATGTCGTCGATGCGGTTGAGGAACTCCGGGCGGAAGTGGCGTCGGACCTGGTCCATGACCAGCGGCTGGGCCTTGTCCACGTCCTCGCCGTCGGCCAGGGCGGCCAGATGCTCGGAGCCCAGGTTCGAGGTCATGATGATCAGGGTGTTCTTGAAGTCGATGGTGCGGCCCTGGCCGTCGGTGAGCCGGCCGTCGTCCAGCACCTGCAGCAGCACGTTGAACACGTCCGGATGGGCCTTCTCCACCTCGTCGAACAGCACCACCTGATAGGGCCTGCGCCGCACCGCCTCGGTGAGCGCGCCGCCCTCGTCGTAGCCGACGTAGCCGGGGGGTGCGCCGATCATCCGGCTCACCGAGTGTTTTTCCATGTATTCGCTCATGTCGAGGCGGGTGATGGCGCTCTCGTCGGTGAACATGAACTCGGCCAGGGCCTTGGTGAGCTCGGTCTTGCCCACCCCGGTGGGGCCCAGGAACAGGAAGGAGCCGATCGGCCGGTTGGGGTCCTGCAGGCCGGCGCGGGCGCGACGCACGGCGTCGGAGACCGAGACCAGCGCCTCCTCCTGGCCCACCACCCGCTTGCGCAGGGCGTCCTCCATGGCCAGCAGCTTCTCGCGCTCGCCCTCCAGCATCTTCTCCACCGGCACCCCGGTCCAGCGCGACACCACCGCGGCGATCTGCTCGGCGTCCACCACCTCGGGCGAGACGGCGTTCTCGGCGCCCTCAGCCTCCGCCTCGGCCATGCGGCGCTCCAGCATGGGGATCTCGCCATAGGCGATCTCCGAGGCCCGCTGCAGGTCGCCCCGGCGTTGCGCCGCCACCAGCTCGGCGCGCAGCCGCTCCAGGGCCTCGCGTTCCTGGGCCGATAGGCCAACCTTTTCCTTCTCGGCCCGCCAGCGGGCGGTCATGTCCTCGGACTGGGCCTCCAGGTCGTCCAGCTCCACCTCAAGCTTTTCCAGCCGCGCCTTGGAGGCGGCGTCAGTCTCCTTGGCCAGGGCCTCGCGCTCGATCTTCAGCTGCACCACGCGGCGGTCGATCTCGTCCAGTTCCTCGGGCTTGGAGTCGACGGCCATGCGCACCCGGCTGCCGGCTTCGTCCATCAGGTCGATGGCCTTGTCGGGCAGGAAGCGGTCGGTGATGTAGCGGTTGGACAGGGTCGCGGCGGCGACGATGGCCGAGTCGGTGATCCGCACCCCGTGGTGCAGCTCGTACTTCTCCTTCAGCCCGCGCAGGATGGAGACGGTGTCCTCCACCGTGGGCTCGGCCACGAACACCGGCTGGAAGCGGCGGGCGAGGGCGGCGTCTTTCTCCACATTCTTGCGATATTCATCCAGGGTCGTGGCGCCCACGCAGTGCAGCTCGCCGCGGGCCAGGGCGGGCTTCAGCAGGTTGGAGGCGTCCATCGCGCCTTCGCTCTTGCCGGCCCCCACCAGGGTGTGCATCTCGTCGATGAACAGGATGATCGAGCCCTCGGCGGCGATCACCTCGTTCAGCACCGCCTTCAGCCGCTCCTCGAACTCGCCGCGGTACTTGGCCCCGGCGATCAGGGCGCCCATGTCGAGGGACAACAGCTTCTTGTCCTTCAGGCTCTCTGGCACGTCGCCGTTGATGATGCGCAGGGCCAGGCCCTCGACGATGGCGGTCTTGCCGACG
This sequence comes from Caulobacterales bacterium, assembly GCA_964202685.1. Taxonomy (GTDB): domain Bacteria; phylum Pseudomonadota; class Alphaproteobacteria; order Caulobacterales; family Caulobacteraceae; genus Phenylobacterium. Next base: position 769 of record CAXNKO010000395.1, on the reverse strand, counting down.
CCGGGTTCGCCGATCAGCACCGGATTGTTCTTGGTGCGCCGCGACAGCACCTGGATGGTGCGGCGGATCTCCTCGTCGCGGCCGATCACCGGGTCCAGCTTCTGGTCGCGGGCCGCCTGGGTGAGATCGCGGGCGTAGCGCTTGAGCGCGTCATAGCCCTCCTCGGCCGACGCGCTGTCGGCGGTGCGGCCCTTGCGCACCGACTCGGCGGCGGCCTCCAGCCCCTTGGCCGTGGCGCCCACGGATTTCAGCACATCGGCCGCGTCGCCCCCGTCGGCGGCCAGCCCGATCAGCAGCCGCTCGGTGGTGACGAAGGCGTCGCCGGCCGTCTGGGCGTCGGCCTCGGCCTTGGCGAATGCGCGGGCGGTGTCGGGGGCCATATAGAGCTGGCCGGAGCCGCCCTCCACCTTCGGCAGCCTGCCCAGGGCGGCTTCCGCGGCGGCGTCGGCGGCGTCGGGGCGACCGCCGGCGGTCTGGATCAGGGTGCGCGACAGCCCGTCCTTCTCCTCCAGCAGCACCTTGAGAAGGTGCAGCGGGGTCAGCTGCTGGTGGCGTCGCGCCAGAGCCAGGCTCTGGGCCGACTGGATGGCCTGTTTGGCGCGGTCGGAATAGATGTCGATGTTCATGGGGTCCCCTCTTCAGGCGGAATACCGGCAGTCGCCTTGATCAAGCGCAACGACCGGCTGACCGGATGTAGTGTGGCAATTGGGACACACAAGGGCGGGGCGGCGCCGCGCCTCACCGGAAGTCCGGTTCGCCGCCGGCGGCG
>CAXNKO010000394.1:0-3015 GCA_964202685.1 Caulobacterales bacterium | reverse complement strand
GGGGGATCAGGCAAGGCGGGGGGCGCTGGCGCGGTGGGCGCTTTCGTCCTAGACTTGGCCGCGATTGCTGAGGCGTATCGCGATGCATACCGGTGTTTCGAGGCATCTCGCGGAATTGCCGGCGCTTTGCCGCCGCTTCGGCGTGGCGCGGCTGGAGGTGTTCGGTTCGGCTGCGCGGGGCGGCGAATTCGATCCCGCCGCCAGCGACGCTGACTTCCTGGTGGAATTCCAGCCCGATAGCAGCCTATCGCCGCTTGGCCAGTTCTTCGGCCTGGCCCGGGCGCTCGAAGGCCTGCTCGGTCGACCGGTCGATCTGGTGGAGCCGGGCGCCGTGCGCAATCCCTTCGTCCTCGCTGCGATCAACCGGGCGCGCGAGGTGGTCTATGCAGCGTGATCCGCGGGCGTTCCTTTGGGATATCCAGGCGGCTGCCGGTGCGATCGAGCGTTTCGTGGATGGGCTGGACGCCAGGGCCTACGCGAGCGCCGAGCTGGTTCATTCAGCGGTGGAACGGAAGTTCGAAATCATCGGCGAAGCACTGGGCCAGCTTCTGAAGCTCGATCCGACGCTGGCCGGACGGATTCCTGACGTCCGAGATATCATCGCCTTCCGCAATCTGCTCATCCATGGTTATGCGGTGGTCGAACACGCACGAGTGCTACGGATTGTCGAGACCTCTCTGCCTGGCCTGCGCGCCAGCGTTTCGGCCCTATTGGGTGAATTGGGGCCGCCCTGACGCGATCCGGATTGTGGATCGCGCCCATTTGCACGGCATCGCGGCGCCTCGCCCGCGACAAGACTGTCAGGGATCAGCCCGGTCCGATCGGTCAGGTGTCTGCCCGGTTCGCACCGCGCCCCACTTCCCCCTGACGCCGCGCGGGGGATTGCCCTATGTTCCCCCCATGCCGCCGCGCCTGCGCCCCACACGCCTGGAATATGTCGTCGATGGGGTGAAGCTGCGCGCGCAGCTTTCGGCGGCGGCGCTGGACGCCATCGGCGACGAGCTCGAGCAGCGCAAGCGGGCGATCGAGATCCTCAAGGAGGCGCTGCGGCGGGGCCGGCTGATCGCCAAGGAGCGGCTGGAGAACGGGGCCGGGGGCATCGAGACCGCGCGGCTGTTGTCCGGGGTCTCCGACGAGGTGATCAGCGCGCTTTACGACTTCACCACCGTGCATGTGTTCCGGGCCCGCAACCCCACCGAGGGCGAGCGGCTGGCGCTGCTGGCCACCGGCGGCTACGGCCGCGGCACGCTGGCGCCCTTCTCCGACATCGATCTGTTGTTCCTGCGGCCCTACAAACAGACCGCCCATGTGGAGAGCGTGATCGAATTCATGCTCTATGCCCTGTGGGACCTGGGCTTCAAGGTGGGCCACGCCTCACGCACCATCGATGAGTGCATCCGCCTGTCGCGGGAGGATTTCACCATCCGCACCTCGATCCTGGAGGCCCGGCGGCTGACCGGCGACGAGGCCCTGGCCGAGGATCTGCGCAAGCGCTTCACCGCCGAGATCGTGCGCGATTCCGGCGCGGCCTTCGTGGCCGCCAAGCTGAAGGAGCGCGACGTCCGCCACGCCCGGGCCGGGGCCAGCCGCTATCTGGTCGAGCCCAACGTCAAGGAGGGCAAGGGCGCGCTGCGCGACCTGAACACCCTGTTCTGGATCGCCCGCTACCTGCACCCGACCAGCGTGAACTTCAGCGACGGAGAGGCGCCCAATCTGGACATGTTCGACGGCCGCGAGGTGCGCGCCTTCATCCGCGCCTTCGACTTCCTCTGGGCGGTGCGCTGCAACCTGCATTTCACCACCGGCCGGCCCGAGGAGCGGCTGACCTTCGACCTGCAGCCGGAACTTGCCCGCCGCATGGGCTATGGCGACCGGGGCGACGCCCCGGCGGTGGAGCGGTTCATGCGCCGCTACTTCCTGATCGCCAAGGAGGTGGGCGCGCTGACCCGGGTGTTCTCCGCCAAGCTGGAGGCCGACCGGGTCAAGGCCGCCCCCCGGGGGCTGATGCGCATGCTGCCCGGCCGCCAGGGCCCCAAGCCCAAACCGCTGTCGGAGCCCGGCTTCCTGGTGGAGGGCGGCCGGCTCACCGTCGAGGGCCCGCAGGTGTTCGAGCGCGATCCGGTCAATCTGTTGCGGCTGTTCCGCATCGCCGACCAGCAGGGTCTCGACTTGCATCCGGACGCCTTTACCGCCGCCACCCGCGGCCTGGCGCTGATCACCTCGAAGGTGCGCCGCGATCCGGTCGCCGCCCAGGTGTTCCTCGACATCCTCGCCCGGGGCCGCGACGCGGGCCGGGCGCTGGCGCTGATGAACGAGGCCGGCGTGCTGGGCCGCTACCTGCCCGAGTTCGGACGCATCGTCGCCCAGATGCAGTTCAACATGTATCACTCCTACACCGTGGACGAGCACACCCTTCGCGCGGTGGGCGTGATCGGCGAGATCACCGCCGGCAAGTTCGCCGAGGACCACCCGCTGTCGACGGCGATCATGCCGCTGATCGACGACCGCGAGGCGCTGTTCCTGGCCATGCTGCTCCACGACACCGGCAAGGGCGGGGCCGGCGGCCAGGAGAAGGCCGGGGCCCGGGCGGCGCGCTCGGCCTGCGAACGGCTGGGCCTCGACCGCAACAAGATCGAGCTGGTGGCCTGGCTGGTGGAGCACCATCTGGTGATGAGCGACTACGCCCAGAAGCGCGACCTGGGCGACCCGCGCACGGTGGCCGACTTCGTCCGCATCGTGGAGAATCCGGAACGCCTGCGGCTGTTGCTGGTGCTCACCGTGGCGGATATCCGCGCCGTGGGGCCGGGGGTCTGGAACGGCTGGAAGGGCCAGCTGCTGCGGGAGCTCTACGCCGCCAGCGAGGCGGTGTTCCGCGGCGGACGCGGCTCCGAGGCCGTGCAGGCCGCGCGCCAGCACATCGAGGGCGCCGCCGCCGAGGCCCGCGCCGCCCTGATCGCCGCCGACCCGGCCGCGGCGGATTGGGCGGCGACCATGGAGGACGCCTACTTCACGTCG
>CAXNKO010000393.1:0-3017 GCA_964202685.1 Caulobacterales bacterium | reverse complement strand
CGCCGTCCCGCCAGCTGGCAGGACGGCCAGGCGGCGCTGGAGGCCTATGTGCTGGCCGACGCGGGCGCCCACGACATTGAGTTGATCCAGCTGTTCAACCGCATGGCCCAGCGCGCCCAGTCCCTGAACGGGCCGCCGGGTTCGCCCATCGCCCGGCACAATCCGATCCAGAAATTCGGGCGGTAGGGGGTGCGGCCAAGAAGGCCGCATCCCTCACCCACCAAGCAATTCCACGCCTTCCAGCCGGGCGAACTTGCGGTCGAAGGTGACCGCGCGGTCATGAATTGGGCGATCACCAAGCGGAACGCTTGAAGCTCTCGGCCGCGGCCTTTCCGATCTCCGCGTTCATGTCCTCAATGGTCACCGGCGGGCCATCGTATTTCAGGACGCCCCGAAGGCGCCGGATGTCGCCGGTCTTGGGCTTCAGCACGATCTCGCCGCGGTCGTTCTCGAAAACCAGGAACTTGCTCCCCGCCGCCAGCCGCAGCTTGGCCCGCGTCGCGGCCGGCAGGGTGATCCGGCCCTTGGATGTCATGGTGATGGTGATCATTGGCCGCGGCGCCCCTACCCCACCTCAACCTTCACCGGGAACCGCTCGAAGTAGAAGCCGAAGCTCGCGCGGATGTCGTCGGGCGCCAGGCCGAAGTCGCGGCGCAGGTCGTAGCGGATCTGGCCATATTTTCCCCGCGGCGCCCGGGTGAGGAACTGCGACCAGGCCCCGCGCAGCTCATCGTCTATGGGCATGCCGGCCTTGCGGTAGATCTCCTCCACCGTGTCCATGGGCGCGGCCATGAACCGGTCGAAATAGACGTCGATGGTGTGGGCCGGATCGAGCGCGCCATGGTCTCGCACGCAGGCCCTGAGCAGGCGCTGGTAGCGGTCGATCCAGTAGTCGGCGGTCTTCTGGGGCTCGACCCTCAGGCGCGAGATGCGCTGGCGGTAGCAGTTGCCGGTGATCGCCGACTGGATCGACGCCACCGGGTCGCGGTGGGTGATCACCACCGTGGCGTCGGGGAACACCCGCATCAGCGGGCCGAGCTGTTCCATGTGCTGCGGGCATTTCATCAGCCAGCGCTTGGACCCGGTGAGGAAGTTCAGCACCTGCAGGCACTTCTTCAGATAGCGATAGATCGGCGTCTGGTCAGTGGCCTCGCAGTGGTCGCGCCAGGCCGGCGAGAAGCTCAGCCACTCGATGTGGTAGCTGCCGAAATCGACGCACGAGAACTCCACGTCCTCGGAGATGTGGTCGGGGCTGAACTCGTGGATCGCCTTGGCGTAGGGTAAAAGGGCGTCGGCGGCGGCCCATTCGGCGGCGAATTTGGCGTGGCGGGGATCCTCCTGGCCGGGGACAGCGATCTCGTCGGGGGCGGGCACCGGCCGGGCCGCCTCCCAGTAGGGCAGCGAGCGCAGGTTGCGGTCGGCGGCGAGGAAGTTCTGCAGGTGGGTGGTGCCCGAGCGCGGCAGGCCGGCCACCACCAGCGGCCGCTCGATGGGGATGTCGAGGATCTCCGGGTGACGGCGCACCAGGTCCTCGACGCGCAGCCGGGTGGTCGCATAGCGCACGCACATGCCAAAGATGGTGTTGCGGCCCACGCGGGAGAGGCCCTCGTCGTCGGCCGCGCACTTCAGCCACAGCCGCATCCGCGCGCGGAAACCCTCGTCGCCGAAGTCGGATAGCCCAGTGGCCTGGCGGGCGAGATCGAGGACGTGGGCCTCGTCCAGGCGCGGCTCGGGCGCGGACTCCACCGCCTGGCGCTGCAGGTCGCTCAGCACCGGATGATGCAGATCAGTGATGTCGATGACGCCGCCGGGCGCGGCGCCGGTGTCTGACGTGCTCATGGCGGGTCTCCTACAGCGTTGCGCCGACCACCGCCTCGGCGACCTTGCAGAACTGGGCGAAGGTCTCCGCCGGGCTGAAGTCGAGGGCGACGGCGAAACAGCCGGCGTCGCGGTAGCGGCGAATGGCGTCCAGGCCCTCGGCGGCGTCGCTGACCCGGAAGCGCATGGAGCGGGCGATCTTGCGGCCGGCCATCTCGTCGAGCATGTCGCCGCCCCGCTTGAGTTCCTCCGGCGACAGCCCGGTGGGATGCCAGACGTCGGCGTATTTCGCCGCCCGCTGCATGGGCAAGCGCTTCAGCGCCCGCGCACCCACCCAGATCGGCGGCCGCGGCGTCTGCACGGGAGTCGGCTCGAAGCGGATCTTCGAACTCTTCGACCAGCGCCCCTCGTGGGAAAGCTCGCCGCCCTTCCAGCAGGTCATGAACACGTCCAGGGCCTCGTCGGTGGCCGGGCCGCGGACCTCGAACAGGTCGCGGCGGCCGAGCGCCACATACTCCCGCTCCGCCCAGCCGGTGCCGACGCCCAGGTCCAGGCGGCCGTTCGACAGCACGTCGATGCTGGCCAGCATCTTGGCGGTCAGCACCGCGTCGCGGTAGGGCAGGATCAGCACCCCGGTCCCCAGGCGGATGGTCCTGGTCAGTCCGGCTACGTGGGCCAGGGTGGTGAGGATCTCCAGCCAGTATTCGCCGTACATGGTGTACTCGGGCGTGCCGATCACATGGTCGGTAAGCCACAGTCCCTCAAAGCCCATGGCCTCGAAGCGCGCGGCGCCGGCGATCGCCTCGCGGGCGTAGGGGCCGGTGTTGGGAACGACGACGTCCAGTCTCATGGCTTGCCTCAGGCGACGGCCGCGGCGCCGGTGATCTCCGCGGAGACGTCCTTGGCCAGGGTCCAGAAATGGTTGAGCAGCGCGCGGGCCGGCTCGCCGCGCCGCACCAGCAGATATTCGATGTCGTGGACCGGCCCGGCGATGGGCACATGGACGAAGCCCTCCGGCAGGCTGGGCTCGCTGTCCGGCCAGCCGTAGCAGACCATAAGCAGCCGCTCCTGGCGGGCGTAGTAGCCGATCGCCTGCTGACCCTCGGCCACCACCACGGCCTCGGCCCCGGCGGCGAGGAACGGGCCCAGGAAGCGCTCATGCACACTGGGATTGAGCCGGGGGTCGGTGGTGGCGATCC
>CAXNKO010000392.1:0-3024 GCA_964202685.1 Caulobacterales bacterium | reverse complement strand
TGAGAGCGGATGTCGAGGCCGGTAAGGCCGACGTCGAGCAGTCGATCGAACTGCTCAGGAGGCGTCTTTGACTGGGAACCTGCCCTTCGACGCCTCGACGAGCTGAACGCAAAAGTCGAGGACCCATCGCTTTGGGAAAATGCGGCGGCGGCCCAGGCGATCATGCGCGAGCGGCAACGGCTTGCTGGCCAGGTTGAGGCGGTGCAGTTCCTGGAACGCGAACTTGGTGACGCCGTGGGCTATGCCGAAATGGCCGAGGCCGAGGGTGACGAGGCCGCCTTCAACGAAGCCTGCAATCAACTGAGGGGGCTGAAAGACCGCGCCGCCCGGGCCGAGCTTGAGGCGCTGCTTTCCGGCGAGGCCGACGGCAACGACGCCTATATGGAAATCAACTCCGGGGCAGGCGGCACGGAGTCCAACGATTGGGCTGGCATGTTGCTGCGGATGTATAGCCGCTGGGCCCAGGCGCACGGCTACAGCGTGGAGTTCGTCGAGGAGACGACCGGCGAGCAGGCCGGGATCAAATCCGTGACGCTTCAGATCTCGGGGCCCAGTGCCTATGGGTGGTTGAAGACTGAGGCTGGCGTGCATCGGCTGGTGCGCATTTCACCCTTCGATTCCAACGCCAAGCGGCACACTTCGTTCGCGTCGGTTTGGGTCTATCCGGTCGTGGACGACGCTATCGAGATCGAGATCAATCCGGCGGACGTGCGAACCGACACCTACCGAGCGTCGGGCGCCGGCGGTCAGCATATCAACAAGACCGACTCGGCCGTGCGCCTGACGCACATTCCAACCGGCGTCGCGGTGGCTTGCCAGGCCGGTCGTTCCCAGCACCAGAACCGCGATGAAGCCTGGAAGATGCTGCGCGCACGCCTCTACGAACTGGAACTCCAGAAGCGCGAAGCGGCGCAACAGGCGTTGGAGGACCAGAAGACCGATATCGGCTGGGGCCACCAGATCCGATCCTACGTCCTGCAACCGTACCAGATGGTGAAAGATCTCCGCACGGACGTGGAGACATCCGACACCCAGGGCGTCCTCGACGGCGACCTCGACGCCTTCATGGCCGCGAGCCTCGCGCAACGGGTGGGCGTCACGCGAGACGGCGCGCCGGCGTAAGGAGTCCGGGCCTCGCCCCGATCAGGCGGACGCTTTTGGCTCAGTTTCGGGTCTGGGAAGCTGAACCGCCGGGACGGCGGTTTGCGCGCCGGCGGGGCGCTGGAACTTCAAACTCCGCCCCTGGAAGAACGCGCCGATTTCCATGGCCAGCTGTTCGTGGGTGATGTCGCCATCCACATAGGCCGAGCTGTACAGGCGCACCTGCTTGGCGGTCACAGTACCGATGACCCGGCCGCGATTTTCCACGGTCTCGGCGATGATGGATCCCTCCACATGGCCAGTCTCGCCGATGGTCAATCTGGCGACCTTCACATCCCCGCGGATAGTTCCATCGACGTGGAGTTCGCCATCGCCGACGATGCCGCCGTCGATGGTCATGTTGTCCGCGATCAGCGTCGCGACCTTGGGTTTGCGGGCGCCGTTGGGCGATTCAGCGGGTCCGGCGTAGCCGGGGCTTTCAACCTTCATGGGCGGTTTCGCGGGATCAGCTTCGGTCTTGATTGTTTTTGAGAACATACTCACCAGCTCTAAGGAATCGATCGGGATTTTGTGGCCGTCCGTTGACCCAGACCTCGTAATGCAGGTGAGTGCCTGTCGAACGACCGGTGGACCCCATCCCCCCAAGTCTTTGGCCCACCGCCACCGGTTGGCCAATACTGACCCCAATGGACTGCAGATGGGCGTAACGCGTCTTCAGCCCGCGGCCGTGATCCACTTCAACCGTGTTTCCATAGCCGGCGCGAACGCCGGTGAAGGAGACCACGCCAGGCCCGGTGGAAAGTATCGGTGTCGTCCGGCCGCCGCTGAAGTCCAGGCCGGAATGAAATGCCGGCCGGCGTGTAAATGGATCGAACCGCACACCATAGCCGCTCGACCGCGCTGCGTCGTCGGTCGGCTTGGATAGGGGCAGTTTCTGCAGCGCGGTGGTCAGCGCCCGGACCTCGGACAGGCCGACGGCGGCGTGTTGCACCCGGGCCGCGAATGTCTCATCGATATCCAGCACCACGGCCAGGGCGCGGGGGTCCTTCGCCTCGATCAGAGGGCCGCCAAGGGAATCGCTGTTCAGCAGATAGGTTGCGGGGGTCAAGCCAGCGAGGCGGAAGGCCAGGCGCAATCGTTCGGCCCGGCTCTTCGCATAGGTGTCCGTCGCGCTCAGCAGCCGATCCTGGCTCAGCCGCACAAGCTCGACGCGCCGCATCGGATCGGTTTCCGGCGAGGCGAGGGCCTGGCTGATCGCCGGCGTCAAGGCGGCGACGGCGCCTGGCTCGCCGTTAAATTCCGACAACAGCAGCGCCAAGGCGGCGTGGCGTTTCTCGACGCCCGCCGCAATGGAACCGATGGAGCCATCGGAGATCTGGGCCATGGCGGAGTGCAGCCGGGCCTCGCGGTCGGCGATCCAGCGTTCGTAGCGCGCCTCGGTCCGAGCGACCTCCCGGTCGCCGCGTGTGAGGTTCAAGGTGTTGATCAACAGGGCGGCGGTGCCGACACCCATCCACAACGCGCAGGCCGCCATGGCGCAGGCGGCCGCCATCTGCTTTGTGGGGGTAAGCAGGTACGTCTTCATCTCGCCGCCGGATCGCACATAGAGGTGCCGTTCCGGGAACAGCGCCTCAAGCGATCGGCGCAGGCGCGCTAGGCGTGTCATGCTCACCGCTTTGGAAACTCGTCTAGAGGGTCCAGGCGATATGCAATCAGAAGACTGGAGGGCGCAAGGGGCTTCGCGCAATTGGCGACAAGACTCACACTGGTAAACTTCTAGCCCGTCTTATTCACGCTGGGCCTGAAAACGGGCTGGCGGACGTAGCATAACCGGCTGATTTGGAATAGGTTTTGGCTGCTTAGACCAACGCTGTTCCAGAGCACGGAGGCGCCACGCCCGCCATGGATGACGTTACCGGCCTT
>CAXNKO010000391.1:0-3032 GCA_964202685.1 Caulobacterales bacterium | reverse complement strand
CAGGTCGATCAGATCCGCCCCGGCCCGGTGGTCACCCTCTATGAGCTGGTTCCGGCCGCCGGCGTGAAGTCCGCCCGCGGCGTGGCGCTCTCCGACGACATCGCCCGCTCCATGAGCGTCGCCGCCTGCCGGGTGGCGGTGGTGCCCGGCCGCAACGCCATCGGCATCGAGCTGCCCAACTCCAAGCGCGAGACCGTCTATCTGCGCGACCTGCTGGCCTCGGCCGAGTACGAGAAATCCAGCCAGGTGCTGCCCATGGCCCTGGGTGAGAACATCGGCGGCGAGCCCTACATCACCGACCTGTCCAAGATGCCCCACCTGCTGATCGCCGGCACCACCGGGTCGGGCAAGTCGGTGGGGGTCAACGCCATGATCCTGTCGATCCTCTACCGGCTGCCGCCGGACCAGTGCCGGTTCATCATGATCGACCCCAAGATGCTGGAGCTGTCGGTCTATGACGGCATCCCGCACCTGCTGACCCCGGTGGTCACCGACCCCAAGAAGGCCATCGTGGCGCTCAAATGGACCGTGCGCGAGATGGAGGACCGCTATCGCCGCATGTCCAAGATCGGCGTGCGCAACGTCGCCTCCTACAATGAACGCGCCCGGGAGGCGGCCGCCAAGGGCGAGCACTTCGAGCGCACCGTGCAGACCGGTTTCGACGACGCCGGCCGGCCGATCTATGAGAGCGAGAAGATCAGTCCCGAACCGATGCCCTATCTGGTGGTGGTCATCGACGAGGTGGCCGACCTGATGATGGTGGCCGGCAAGGAGATCGAAGGCGCGGTGCAGCGGCTGGCCCAGATGGCCCGGGCCGCCGGCATCCACCTGATCATGGCCACCCAGCGCCCGTCGGTGGACGTGATCACCGGCACCATCAAGGCCAACTTCCCCACCCGGATCTCGTTCCAGGTCACCTCCAAGATCGATTCGCGCACCATCCTGGGCGAACAGGGCGCCGAGCAGCTGCTGGGTCAGGGCGACCAGCTCTACATGGCTGGCGGCGGGCGCATCACCCGGCTGCACGGGCCGTTCGTCTCCGACGAGGAGGTCGAGACGGTGGCCAAGTTCCTGCGCAACCAGGGAACCCCCCAGTACCTCGACGAGGTCACCGCCGGCGCCGATGAAGACGAGGAGGGCGGCGCGGCCTTCGGCGGCGAAGGCGGCGGAAACGAGCTCTACGATCAGGCCGTCGCCGTGGTCACCCGGGACGGCAAGGCTTCCACCAGCTATGTCCAGCGGCGTCTGCAGATCGGCTACAACCGCGCCGCCTCGCTGATCGAGCGCATGGAGCGCGAGGGGGTGGTGTCGGTGGCCAACCATGCCGGCAAACGCGACATTCTCGCCCGGCCGCCGCCCTAATGGCGCCTGGCGCTTGGGGTATGGGGCGCCCAAGTGATACGGAAGCCCCGCCCGCCATGCCGCCACCTGTCCTCACCCGCAGAGCCGTGACACTCGGTCTCCTCGCCGCCCCCGCCGCCGCGGCGGCGGCGCCGACGCCGGTGCTCACCGCCCAGGACCGGGCCCTGGTCGATCGGGCCGTGGCCTATTTGGAGCGCCTAGACCAAGCCACCGCCCGCTTCGTCCAGACCGACGCCCGCGGCGCCACCACCCGGGGCGATCTGTTCCTGAAACGACCCGGCAAGGCGCGCTTCGCCTATGATCCCCCCGCCGGCCTGCTGGTGGTCTCCGACGGCGGGGTGGTCTCGATCCAGAACAGTCGATTGAAGACCTTCGAGAGCTATCCGCTGATGGCGACGCCGCTGTCGCTGTTCCTGGCCAAGCGGATCCGCCTGGACCGCGGGGTGGTGATCACTCGCGTGACCCGGATGTCCGACGGCTTCGCCATCACCGCCCGCGACGGCGCCCGCCAGGCGGAGGGCCAGATCACGCTGAGTTTCGCCAACCAGCCCCTGGCCCTGCAGGGTTGGTCGGTCGCCGACGCCCAGGGCCAGGCGACCCAGGTGCGGCTGACCGGTCTGCAGCCGGCGTCCGGGCTCGCAGCGTCGCTGTTCGTGCTGAAGGACCCGCGGCCGAAAGCGCCCGGCCGGGGCAAGTTGTGACAATACTGTCACACGCAAGCCTGCGTATAATTTCCGATTGACTTTTCCGCGGCTCGTGGCAATAATGCCACTCATGACGTCGGCGCCCGGCGCTGACGTATCCCTCCGTCGGACCCTATCCCCTCCCGGCGGCGGTATGATGACTTCAACGCCCGGACCTTCTCCAGTGTCCGGGCGTTTTCTTATGCGCCGATGCGGCCTATGACCCTCGGATGCGCCTTCGTCTCGCCACCTGGAACGTCAACTCCGTCCGCCTGCGAATCGACCAGATCGCCCGCTTCGTCGCCGAACAGGCGCCAGATGTCCTCTGCCTGCAGGAGATCAAGTGCCGGGAGGGCGAGTTCCCCTCGGCGGCCTTCATTGAGATGGGTCTGCCCCACCTGCGGATCGCCGGCCAGAAGGGTTGGCATGGGGTGGCGATCGCGTCCCGGCTGCCCATCGAGGCGGCGCCCGCCCTGGGCGTCTGCCGCGAGGGCCACGCCCGCAGCGTTTCGGCGAACGTGGCCGGGGTCGAAATCCAGAACTTCTATGTGCCGGCCGGCGGCGACGTGGCCGACCGGGCGGAAAACGCCAAGTTCGACCACAAGCTGGACTTCTTCGAGAAACTGACCGCGGAAATGGCCCGCCGCGACCCGAAGGCGCCGCTGGCGATCATGGGCGACCTCAATGTGGCGCCCGGCGAGCACGACGTCTGGAACCACCGCTACATGTCCAAGGTGGTCAGCCACACTCCCGGGGAGGTCGCGGCGATGCGGGCGCTGCAGGCGTCCCTGGGCTTCATCGACCTGCCCCGCGAAGCGACGCCGGAACCGGCCCAGCTGCCCTCCTGGTGGAGTTATCGCGCCGCCGACTTCCGCGCCTCGGGTCGCGGCCTGCGGCTGGACCACATCTGGGTGACGCCGGGCCTGCGGGCCGCGGCGTTCGAGTCCGGACGGGCGATTTCCGCCGTGCATGCGGACGTCCGCGCCT
>CAXNKO010000390.1:0-3033 GCA_964202685.1 Caulobacterales bacterium | reverse complement strand
TTCACCGCGCCCTCGGGGAACTGGGCGACGATCTGCAGTTCGCCGCCCATGGCCTCGATGAAGCGTCGCAGGTTGCTGACATAGATGTCGGCGCGCTTCTCCATCTTGGCGATGGCGGCCTGGCCCACATGCAGCGTCTGGCCCAGGTTCTGCTGGGTGAGCTGGCGGGCCTGGCGAAGCTCGGCCAGCGACATCTCCGCCCGCAAGGCGCTGGCCTTCGCCGCCGCATTGGCCCGCTGCGCCGGGGTCATGGTGTCGCGTAGAGTCTGAAATGGCTTGCGTCCGGTCATGGGGGCGACCCTTCCCTTCTAAGCGCCTCGATGTGTTCGTCGTACAGCCGGTCGGCGATGGGAATGAACCGCTCGTAGAACCGGAACATGCCCCCTAATACCGACCGCCGTTGAAACTCACTCATATCCGCTCATCCCCGCGAAGGCGGCAAGTTAGCCATCCAGGGTCCTTCTCCCCTTGCGGGAGAAGGTGGCGGCGGAGCCGTCGGATGAGGGGTCTCTCGGCGTTTCAAGTAATTCTGCGAGACCCTTTCCGGCCAAGCCGGGGAACACCCCTCATCCGACCCTGTGGAGTTTAGCCTCGGGCCGGCCTCCGGCCGGACCCGGGGGCAGGGCCACCTTCTCCCGCAAGGGGAGAAGGGACGCTTATGTCCATCCTCTGGGCGCCTAAACTTACCGCCTATGCGCCTTCCCCGGGGATGAGCGGGGGGTCCGCCTAACGGGGGGTTTGCTCATAGAGCCTCCGAATGGGTATTTCTCCCAGCAGAGAGAAGAGTTACGCCCGCTGCGCCGCCCCCGCAGAAATTATTTCCCCAAACGGCTGGGCTATGATATTCTTTGTTTGTTCTCATCGTGCATCCCGCCCTCACCCCGCTCACGGGGGCGGCGTGCGCCCGGGGCGCCTCGGCCCGGGGGGGGTGTAGACAGTTTCGAATTTGCAGTTTGGGCGAAAGCGGTGTCTACACCTATCGGCGCACATCATACTATATTCATTGATTAATTCTTGAAAAATCGCCCGGATCTCACGACCGGATTTCTCCGGACTGTCTACACCTGATCACCGCCGCCCCTGCCGGATAGCCGCCGCTTCGATCCCCGCCTATTGTGCCGCCACGCCCAACCCATGCGCAGAGACCATCACCATGGCCGACAACGCCGCCGAGACCGGGCAAGGCGGGCTCCTCTATGAGGTCCGCGATGGCGCCGCCTGGCTGACCTTCAACCGGCCCCAGGCGCTCAACGCCTTCGACACCCCCCTGCGTCAGGCCATCATCGACGCCATCGCCGTGGCGTCGGCGGACGCGGCGGTGTTCTGCCTGGTGTTCTGTGGCGCCGGCGGGCGAGCCTTCTCCACCGGCGCCGACCTCAAGGAAATGGCCGCCCAGGACGCCGCCGCCGCCCCAACCCCCGCGCCGCCCGACCTGTTCGGCGCAGTGGCGGCCTGCCGCAAGCCCACCCTCGCCGCCATCGACGGCCATTGCGTCGCCGCCGGCATGGAGGTGGCCACCCTCTGCGACATCCGCGTCGCCACGGCGGCCTCGTCCTTCGGCCTGCCGGAGGTGCTGCGCTCGCTGATGCCTGATCCGGGGCTGATCGAGCTGCCGCGGGTGATCCCCCTGGGCGAGGCGGCGAAACTGCTGCTCACCGGAACCCCGATGAGCGCCCAGCGGGCCTACGAGATCGGCTTCCTCCAGGCGCTGGCCCCCGACCGCGCCGCCATGCTGGCCGAGGCCGCCAAGATCGCCGCCCAGATCGCCCTTGGCGCGCCGCTGGCCGCCGAGGCCTACAAGCAGATCCTCCGCCACGGCCGCAGCCTGTCGCCCGAACAGGCGTCCCAGTACCGCGCCGTGCACTGGGACCGGATCCAGGCCACCGAGGACCGCATCGAGGGGCCCCTGGCCTTCGTCGAGAAGCGTCCCTCGGTGTGGAAGCGGAAATAGCCGTCCGCCCTCACGCCTCGAAGCGGAACACCTCGCCGTCCCGCGCCACGCGCCCCGCGGTGGGGGCGGCGAAGTGAGAGCCGATCAGCAGCACGCCGCGGTCGGCGGCGTCGGCGAACACCGACCGCCGGGTGGCGTTGGACAGCGCCTCGTCGTGGTCAGACTTCACGTGCCAGTCGGGAAACGCCATCTGCACCGGGTGGTGGGCCATGTCGCCGGTGATCAGCGCCTCGGCGCCCTCGGAGACGATGCGCACGCTCACATGGCCCATTGTGTGGCCCGGCGTGGGCGTGAACGACACCTCCTCGCAGACCCGGTGATCGGTGGCCACCAGGTCGACCAGGCCGGCGTCGAACACCGGCCGCACCGAATCGTCAAACACCGCGGCGTGGTCGGCCTCGGCGTCGGCGCGGGCATGGTCGAATTCGTCCCGGCCCATCAGGTAGCGCGCCTGGGGAAAGGTCGGGACCCAGCGGCCGTCCCTGAGCTGGGTGTTCCAGCCCACATGGTCATAGTGCAGATGGGTGCAGACCACGGTGTCGATGCTGTCGCGGGCGAACCCCGCCGCCTCGAACCGCTGCAGGAAGTCGGTGCTCAGCATCGCCCCGTGGCCCAGGCGCGGCTTGTGGTTGCCCATGCAGGTGTCCACCAGGATGCGCCGCGCCGGCGTCTCCACCACGAAGGCCTGGACGCTGAAATTGAGCCGCCCCGCTTCATCGACAAAGGGCGGCTTGATCCAGGCCACCGCGTCCATCTTCGCCTGGTCGCCGCCCTTCAGGAACCGGTGCACCCGCAACAGCTCGTCCTGCTCGACGATGCAGGTGATCTTCACGGCCCCGATCCGCCAGCTCAGCATCGGCCTTGGCTCCTTGTTACGCCAAGGTGAGACCCGATTGCCGGTCGCCGCAACCGAATGTGGGCTTGCAGCGCGCATTTTGTCGCGAAGCGGCCTAGCCTCTGGCCGATAGCCGAATCCGGGACGCCCCAATGAAAGCCCTTCCCAATATCCTCACCTCCGCCCGGCTGGTGCTGGCGCTGTTCATGTTCGTCGCCCTTGCCGCCGCCACCGGCGGGGGGGGGGG
>CAXNKO010000389.1:0-3042 GCA_964202685.1 Caulobacterales bacterium | reverse complement strand
ACATGCTCACCGCAGGCGCCGGCGCCCGCAGCGCCCAGGACGTGGCCCGGCAGATCGAGGCGCTGGGGGCCACGCTGTCCACCGGGGCTGGGCAGGAGACAGCCTCAGTGAGCTTGAGCGTCATGCCCGGCAATCTTGAGCCCGCCATGGCGATCATGGCCGACGTGGTCCGCAGTCCCGCCTTCAACCCCAAGGAGCTGGAACGCCAGCGGCAGCTGTCCCTGGACGGTCTGCAGGTCGCCTACCAGGAACCCGGATCGATCGCCGGCTTCGCCGCCGCCCCGGTGGTGTTCGGCGACACCCCGTTCGGCCATGCGCCCACCGGCACGCCGGCCTCCATCGCCAGGATAAAGGCCGCGGACCTGCGCAACCTCCACCAGGCCTATTTCCGGCCTGACAACGCCATACTGGTGCTCACCGGCGACATCAGCGCCGAGGCGGGGTTCGCCCTGGCCGAGCAGGCGTTCGGCGGCTGGGGGCGGCCCGCCGCGCCGCCGTCGGCTGGTCCAGTGGTGACCCCGAAGGCCGCGCCGCGCGCCATCGTCATCGACCTGCCCGGCGCGGGCCAGGCGGCGGTGACCGTGGTCGGCCCGGCGATCGCCCGTGGGGACCCGGCCTACTACACCGGCCTGGTGGCCAATTCGGTGCTCGGCGGCGGCTACTCCGCCCGGCTGAACCAGGAGATCCGCATCAAGCGCGGCCTGAGCTATGGCGTGGCGTCAAGCCTGTCGCCCCGCGGCCCAGCCGGATCGTTCTCGGCCCGCGCCCAGACCAAGAACCAATCGGCGGCGGAAGTGCTCGGCCTGATCCGCGCCGGCATGGCCGGCCTGGCCGCCACCCCGGCCGGCCCCGAGGAGCTCAAGGCCCGCAAGTCGGTGCTGATCGGCGGCTACGGCCGGCAACTGGCCACCTCGGCCGGCCTGGCCGACATCCTCGGCGACCTAGCCCTCTATGGCGCGCCCCTCGACGAGATCACCCGCTACACCGCCAAGGTGGAGGCGGTGAGCGCCACCGACATCCAGGCCTACGCGGCCCGCCGCCTGGACCCGGCCAAGGCCAGCGTCATCATCGTCGGCGACGCCAAGCTGTTCGCGGGGCCGCTGAAGGCCAGCACGCCCGGCCTGGAGGTGATCGCCGTGGAGGACCTGGACCTGGACGCGCCGGGTTTGCGCAAGGTGAAGTAGGCGGTCATCCGGCCGGATCGTCATTGACCTGCCTGAGAAGGTCCACCGACGTCACGCCGACACCCTTTCGGGCCTGTCGGCGCGCTCGAAGCCAGTCATAGGTCGATGATGCCGATGCTCGAACTGTGGACGCCGTGGGTCTGAGCGCGACAACCGGTCTGCCGTTTCGCGTGACCACGACGTCTTCACCATCAAGCGCCCCATCGATCAGGCGTGACAGGTTGGCCCTGGCTTCTCCGATGCTGTAAGCGGCCATGATATCGCTCCTGTACACTGGATGAATATAACGATCCTGGCTGTGCGTCAGGGGCGATGTGACGGCGCATTCAACGCGCCGCGTCGGGGTCTGCGTCACTGCCCGACAACCTGTTGGCAAAGTTGACAACAGCTAGTGTTGTTGGCATTATCGCCAACGTGACGACTGAACTCCTGCACCGCCAGAAGAGCATCTATCCGACGGCGCCATTCTGGAGATGGTGATCTGGCGCGTATCGACACCGGTCGATGGTAGCTCGCACACCTACAAGTACCGGCTATTCTATGGTCGGGACGGCGAGCGGATCGTTGGCTACGACAATGAGCGCCAAAAGGGTGATCATCGCCATCTCGACGGGGTGGAAACACCCTATCAATTCACGACCGTCGACAACCTCGTGCGGGATTTCCGCGCTGATGTTGAGAGCCGGAGGACGAAATGAGAGTTGCGACAATCCGAATTCGCAGGGACGACGCAGCGACCCTGCGCGAGGCCGGCGCGGCCTTCTCAAAGGCCTGGGCCACCGGCGTCTCGGACACGGATCTCTTCACCTTTTCGTCGCCCGCGCAGCTGTTTTCCGTGCTGTCACCCAAGCGCTGGTCGCTGATCGAGCGGTTGCAGGCCCTGGGGCCGTCCAGCCTTCGCGGACTGGCGCGCGAGCTCGGCCGCGACGTCAAGCGCGTGCATGAGGACGTCGCCCTGCTTTTGGATTGGGGCCTTGTCGAGCGGACTGGCGACCGCAAGATTGTTGTGCCCTATTCGGTCATTCACGCTGACTTCGACATTCGCGCCGCGGCATGAGGACGAGATGATCACCAGACTGACCCTGGCGGCCGCGGCCGTCCTGTCGATCGGCGCGACCGCCGCCGTCGCGGAGCCCCTGGCCCGCGCCCGCACCGCCCAGGGCGAGGTTGCATCCGCGCCGGCCGCCCGGCCCGGGGTGGTGGCGTTCAAGGCCCTGCCCTACGCCGCCCCGCCGGTGGGCGATCTGCGCTGGCGTCCGCCACAGCCGCCGGCGGCCTGGTCCGGGGTGCGCCCGGGCGAGCGCTATCCGGCCATGTGCATGCAGCCGGTGATGTCCCTGCCCGCGCCGCCCGGCGCCAAGGACTTCAGCGGCTATTTCCTCCCCGTCGCCGCCGACGGCATGAGCGAGGACTGCCTCTATCTCAACGTCTTCACCCCGGCTGAGACAACCGCGGCCCGGCTGCCGGTGATGGTCTATGTCCACGGCGGCGGCTTCCGCACCGGGGCCGGCAACACCCCGATCCAGGACCCCAGCCGCCTGGCCGCCAAGGGCCTGGTGGTGGTGACCGTCAACTATCGGCTGGGCGGGCTCGGCTTTCTCAACCACCCGGACCTCCGGCGCGAGGGGGGCGGCAGTTCCGGCGACTACGGCCTGCTCGACCAGGTCGAGGCGCTGAAGTGGGTGCAGGCCAATGTCGCGGCCTTCGGGGGCGATCCCGGCAAGGTGACCATCTTCGGCGGCTCGGCCGGCAGCATGTCGGTGAGCCTGCTCGCCGCCTCGCCGATGGCGCGCGGCCTGTTCCATCGCGTCATCGCCCAGAGCGGCACGGCGTTCGGGGGCCGGGCGCTACAGGCTCG
>CAXNKO010000388.1:0-3043 GCA_964202685.1 Caulobacterales bacterium | reverse complement strand
GCCCTGGGCGTTCAACTACCGGCCCTGGGAGTTGAAGAAGACCGAGAGCGTCGATGTGATGGACGCCCTGGGCTCGGCGATCCGGGTCGACGCCCGAGGGCCGGCGGTGCTGCGGGTGCTGCCGCGGGTCAATGAGGACATCAACGAGGAGTGGATCAGCGACAAGACCCGCTACGCCATCGACGGCCTTTCCCGCCAGCGGCTGGACCAGCCGTTCATCCGCGAACAGGGCAAGCTGCGCCCGGCGAGCTGGAACGAGGCGCTGGAGCTTGTGGCGGCCAGGCTGAAGGCCGCGCAGCCGGAGCGCATCGGCGCCATCGCCGGCGACCTGCAGGACGCGGAGTCCATGAAGGCTGTCCTGGACCTGTTCCGTGGACTTGGCTCGGCCAATCTGGACTGCCGTCAGGACGGCATGGCGCTGGGCGACGGCCCGCGGGAGAGCTGGCTGTTCAACGCCACCATCGCCGGGATCGAGGACGCCGACGCAGTCCTGCTGGTGGGGACCAATCCGCGGCTGGAGGCGCCGGTGCTGAACGCGCGGCTGCGCAAGCGCTGGCTGACCGGCAAGCTGCGGATCGGCGTGATCGGCGAGGCCGCTGACCTCACCTATGAGTACGAGATGCTGGGGGCGGGGCCGCAGTCCCTGGACAGCCTGGCCAAGTCCAAGGGCGAATTCGCCAAAGCGCTGAGGGCGGCCAAGGCCCCGGCGATCATCATCGGCGCCGGCGCTGTGGGCCGCGCCGACGGGGCGGCGGTGGTCAAGGCGGCAGCGGCGGTGGCCAAGACCTTTGGCATGAGCTGGAACGTGCTGCACTCAGCCGCGGCCCGGGTGGGCGGCCTGGACCTGGGCTTCACGCCCGGCCCGGGGGGCAAGACGGCGGGCCAGATGGCGGCCAAGGGGGCGCTGGACGTGCTGTTCCTGCTGGGCGCCGACGAGGTCGAGCTTTCGGGCTCCGACGCCTTCAAGGTCTATCTGGGAACGCATGGGGACGCGGGCGCCCACGCGGCCGACGTGATCCTGCCGGGCGCGGCCTATACCGAGAAGAACGGCCTCTACGTCAACACCGAGGGCCGGGTGCAGATGGGCCTGCGCGCGGTGTTCCCCAAGGGCGAGGCGCGGGAAGACTGGTCGATCCTGCGGGCGCTTTCCGAGCGGCTGGGGGCCAAGCTGCCCTACGACAATCAGGAGCAATTGCGCGCGCGGCTGTTCGCCGAACACCCCAGCTTCGGCCAGATCGACCTGGCGCCGGGGTCGCTGGGCAGGGCGGAGATCGATTTCGCCAAGCTGGGCGGGGCGGGCGAGGTTTCCGATGCGCCGTTCGCCAGCCCGGTGCGCGCCTTCTATCTCACCAACCCGATCGCCCGGGCCAGCGTGACCATGGCCGAGTGCCAGGCGCTGGCGTCGGCCGCGACCAAGATCGCGGCGGAGTAGGGGGATGGCGGGGACCACCATCGATTTCTGGACCACCCCCGGCGGCTGGACCCTGATCACCGTGGGGCAGATCCTGCTGGTGCTGGTTCCGTTGCTGCTGCTGCTGGCGGTGCTGATCGTCGCCGACCGGAAGATCTGGGCCGGGGTGCAGATGCGTAAAGGTCCCAATGTGGTGGGGCCGTTCGGCTGGCTGCAGGCCTTCGCCGACCTGCTCAAGTTCGTGCTGAAGGAACTGGTCATTCCCGACGGGTCGGACAAGTTCGTGTTCATCATGGCGCCGGTGCTGACCTTCACCCTGGCCTTCGTCACCTGGGCGGTGATCCCGTTCGCGCCGGGGTGGGTGATTTCCAACATAAACGTCGGAATTCTCTACATTTTCGCGATTTCGTCGCTGGGAGTGTACGGCATCATCATGGGCGGCTGGGCGTCCAATTCGAAGTACCCGTTCCTCGGCGGCCTGCGATCGGCGGCGCAGATGGTCAGCTACGAGGTCTCCATCGGCTTCGTGATCATCACGGTGATCCTGCTGTCCGGGACCATGAACCTGCAGACCATCGTCGAGAAACAGGCCGGCGGGTTCTGGAACTGGAATGTGTTCGGCGGCGGCCTGCGCAATCTGCCGCTGGCGCTGGTGATGATCCCGATGATGGTGATCTTCTTCATCTCGGCCCTGGCGGAGACCAACCGGCCGCCCTTCGACCTGCCGGAGGCGGAGTCGGAGCTCGTCGCCGGCTATCAGGTGGAATATTCCTCCACCGGCTTCCTGCTGTTCATGATCGGCGAGCTGGCCAATATCGTGCTGATGTGCGCGATGATTTCGCTGCTGTTCTTCGGCGGCTGGCAGGCGCCCATCGACTTCGCCTTCGTGCATCAGTGGAGCCCGCTGGCGCAGAGCTTCTATGGCTTCATGTGGTTCTTCGTGAAGGCCATGTTCTTCTTCTTCCTGTTCGCCATGGTGAAGGCGATCGTGCCCCGCTACCGCTACGACCAGCTGATGCGGCTGGGCTGGAAGGTGTTTCTGCCCACCTCCCTGGTGGCGGTGGCCCTGGTGTCGGCCTGGCGTGTGTTCGGGCCGGCGGCATGAGAGCCCTGGCGGTCATGATCGCGGCCCTGGCGCTGTCGGCCTGCGTCTCGGCGACGAGCCAGGGCGGCGACGCCAACTATGACACCCTGGCCAAGGCCCAGGCCGCCTGCGCGGCCAAGGGCGGTGAGCTGCGACTGCGCAAATTCGGCAATCCCGAAGTGATCTCCAACTTCGCCTGCCATAGGAAGTGACCGGCTGATGTTCCAACGGATCGGACAGGCGATAAGGGGCGCGGCCCTGATGGATTTCGGGGCCGCCTTCGTGCTGGGCCTGAAATACATGGCGCGGCCCAAGATGACCGTGCAGTACCCGCACGAGCGCAATCCGCAGTCGCCGCGCTTCCGCGGCGAGCATGCGCTGCGCCGCTATCCCAACGGCGAGGAGCGCTGCATCGCCTGCAAGCTCTGCGAGGCCATCTGCCCGGCCCAGGCGATCACCATCGAGGCCGAGCCGCGCGAGGACGGATCGCGCCGCACCACCCGCTATGACATCGACATGGTGAAGTGCATCTACTGCGGCCTGTGCCA
>CAXNKO010000387.1:0-3044 GCA_964202685.1 Caulobacterales bacterium | reverse complement strand
CACCGCCTTGGTCATCAGGAAGACGCCCTTGAGATTGACGTCCAGCGCCCGGTCCCATTCGTCCTCGGTCACCTGCTCGATGGCCGGGGTCGGCAGGGTGGTGGCGGCGTTGTTGATCAGCACGTCGATCTTGCCGTGGGCGGCAAGCGCCGCGGCGATCGCCCGCTCGCAGTCGGCGGCGTTGACCACATCGCCCGCCACGAAGCTGAACGGCAGGCCCTCGGCCGCCAGGGCCGACGCCACCTCGCGCCCGGTGGCCTCGCGCCGCGCCATCGCCACCACCGACGCCCCGCGCTCCATCAGCGTCCTGGCGATCCCCAGGCCGATGCCAGAGATCCCCCCGGTGACCACGGCGACCTTGCCGTCAAGCCGAACCGTCATCATGCCCCCTGCCGCGCGCGGCGGCGCCACGACGGTCCGGCGGTCCAGGATTGGCCCGTCCGCCCGCGCGACGCCGCAGTTTCGCCAGCGGCGACGCCATTGTCCACGCCTCTGTTTTCGCCCTTCGATGACCGGGCGGCGGAGGAGACGGGGGGGCTTCAGGCCGAGCTGGCGATCGCGGGCTCGCCGGCAGGCGGCGCGGGCGGTTCGCCGACGTGTTCGACCTCTGTGCGGCCGAGCGTGGCGCAGGCCGGCGGCTGGGCGTCCGGCGCAGGCGGCGGGGTGACGCCGAGTTTCTTGCACAGGCGCGCAACGACGTCCTCCACCGGACCGGCGTCGCAGTCGAGCCTGAGCAGTTCGACGTCGAGGCGGCAGGCCTGCTGATTGTAGTCCCAGCGCTCATACTCGTTCCACAGCGCCTGGCGCACCTGGGCGCGGACCTGATCCTTGGCCGCCTCGGCGCGGGCGGCCTGCAGCGCCCGGCGCTCATCGATGCGGGCGCGGTCGAACCCGCGCACCTCGCGGAAGAGTTTGGCTTGCAGCGCCAGGCACTGGCGCACCGAGCGGGCGGTCTGGTTGAGGCCGCTGATCAGCTTCAGCGTTTCCTGGGCGTCGTCGGTCGCGGCGATGCGCTGACGCAGATCGCGGACCACGGCCATGCCGATGGCGGCGAGCTCATCGAGGATGAGGTCGTGGCGCCAGGTGGCTTGAGCGGGATCGTCCAGGTACATGAACATAACAAGAACACGGATCGGGCCGGGTGTCAAGCGGTTTTTGTGGGAGCCTTCTCCCTCCAGGGAGAAGGTGGCCTCCCGCCAGGGAGGTCGGATGAGGGGCTGCACCGCGCCGGGAAGTGAGTCCTTGCTGCTCGCGGCTCGCGCCGCGAGACCCCTCAACCGTCCGCTTCGCGGCCACCTTCTCCCCAGGCGGGGAGAAGGACAGGGTGGCAACCCCAAAACGCGTGGTTTAACCCCACGCACCGTTGTGCGACCGGGACTGACGTATGGGCGGTGCGGCGTGCGTTGCCGGCGCAATGCCGGATCTTAGGTATCGACACAATCACGATGCGGGCGAGGCGCGACGTCCAGGGAACGTGACGAGCCCGACGCCCATCAATGGGTGTCATTTCGCCACAGTCCAGCTAGCACCCGGCGGTCGCAACATTATAGTGTGTCGTATGTCCACGCGGGGGCGGGGGCGTGACGGAGCCCAGTCAATGACCTCTCGCAATGTCTTGATCCTCGGCGCCGCCTTCGCTCTGTTCGCTGCGCCGGCGGCGGCGGAGGAAGGCATGTGGACCTTCGACAACTTCCCCACCGCGAAGGTGAACGCCGCCTATGGCCTGAAACTAGACCAGGCGTGGCTAAATCGCCTGCAGGCGGCCTCGGTCCGCTTGACCACCGGGTGCTCCGCCTCGCTGGTCTCCGGCGATGGCCTGGTGCTCACCAACCATCACTGCGTGATCGAATGCGCCCAGGATCTTTCGACGCCGGCGTTGGACTACGTCAAGGCGGGCTTCCTCACGGCCACGCGGACGGAGGAGAGGGCCTGCCCCGGCATGCAGGCGGAGATCCTCACCACGATCACGGACGTCACGGCCAAGATCCGGGATGCGACCCGCAACACGTCCGGCGAGGCCTTCGTGCGCGCCCGCGACGCCGCGGTGGCGACACAGGAGGCGGCTGGCTGCGGCAAGGGCGAGACACTTCGCTGCGAGGTGGTGAGCCTCTACCGCGGCGGCCAATACAAGCTCTACAAGCACCGCCGCTACGCCGATGTCCGCCTGGTCTTCGCGCCGGAACTGGCGACGGCGTTCTTCGGCGGTGACCCGGACAATTTCAACTTCCCCCGGTTCGGTCTGGATGTGGGCTTCCTGCGTCTCTACGAGGGCGGCGAACCGGTGACCACGCCGCAACACCTGACCTGGGTCGCCAGGGCGCCCAGGACCGGCGAGGCGACGTTCGTCTCGGGCAACCCCGGCAGCACCGACCGCGCGCTGACCGTCGCCCAGCTGGAGACGCAGCGCGATCTGACCCTCCCGATCGGTCAGCTCCAGCGTTCGGAGCTTCGCGGTCGCCTGATCCGGTTTTCCGAGGAAAGTCCGGAGGCTAGGCGGATCGCGACCGATCCGCTGTTCGGGATCGAGAATTCGTTCAAGGCGGTCTTCGGACGGCAGCTCGCCCTGAACGATCGCGCCTTCCTGGACGCGAGCCGCGCGGCCGAAGCCGATCTGAAGTCCCGGGTCGCGGCCGACCCGAAGCTGGCGAGTGAAATCGCCGATCCCTGGTCGGAGATCGGCGCGACCCAGATCGCATACGCCGACAACTACCTTCGATACCGACAGCTCGAGCAGGCCGCGGGCTCGCTCTCGAGCCTGTTCGGCCATGCCCGCACCCTTGTCCGCGCGGCGCAGGAGCGTCCGAAACCGTCACCGGGTCGCCTTCCGGAGTTTGGCGAGGCGCGGCTGGCGCTGGTTGAGAAGCAACTGCTCGCGCCGAAGCCGGTGGATGCGCCGCTGGAGCAGCTCTACCTGGCCTTCTGGCTGTCGAAGACCCGGGAGTATCTCACGGCGGACGACCCGGCTGTAAAGCTGCTGCTGGGCAAGGAGAGCCCCGAGGCGCTGGCGGCGCGGCTGGTGACGGAGTCACAGCTGGGGGACCCGA
>CAXNKO010000386.1:0-3047 GCA_964202685.1 Caulobacterales bacterium | reverse complement strand
CGGATCGCCGGCGGTGAGGGTGGAGAACATGCGGCGCAGGCGATCGACGATCACCAGCACCCCGATGACATAAAGGCCCGCCGCCAGCAGGCCGCCGGCCAGCATCGGCCCGGTCATGCCGCCGGCCAGCCGCGCCAGCCGATCGCCGTCGAAAGCCAGCAGCACGGCGGCGAACAGCAGCAGGCCGATCACCGCCACCCCCGCCCACAGCGCCACATAGACCACGCCCAGGACGGTTTTCAGGAAGCTGGAGACCGAGCCCTGGCCCAAAGCGCGCATGGCGACCACCCCTTTCGTTTCAGTGACCACCTTAGGCGATCAGGCGGCGGACGGCGACCGCGGTGGCGAATTGCCGGCGGCGGGCCTATGTCTGGCGGTCGAACCGACGGAGGTCGCATGGCGCTCAAGCTCAAACCCGGCGCGCGCCTGGTGGTCGCCACCCACAACCCTGGCAAGGCCCGCGAACTGGCGGAGATCCTGGAGAACCGCTTCGTGCTGATCACGGCCGGCGAACTGGGGCTGGCGGAGCCCGAGGAGACCGAGACCAGCTTCGAGGGCAACGCCCTGTTGAAGGCGCGCGCCGCCGCCCAGGCCAGCGGCCTTGTCGCGCTGGCCGACGATTCGGGGCTCTCCACCGCCGCCCTCGACGGCGCGCCTGGCGTCTACTCGGCCCGGTGGGCGGGGCCGGCCAAGGACTTCGCCCTGGCCATGCGCCAGCTGGAGGCGCGGATCGAGGAGAGCGGCCGCGAGGAGCGCGACGCCTGGTTCACCTGCGCGCTGGCGGTCGCCTGGCCGGACGGGCCGGCGGTGGTGGTGGAGGGCCGCATCGACGGGAGCCTGGTCTTTCCGCCCCGGGGCGAGCGCGGCTTCGGCTACGATCCGGTGTTCCTGCCCCTGGGCGGGACGCTGACCTTCGGCGAGATGGACCCGGCCGAGAAGGACGCCGTCAGCCACCGGGCGCGGGCCTTCGCCAAGCTCACGGCCGCGCTGTTTTGAACCGCCCGCCGACGCTGGGCGTCTATGTGCACTGGCCCTATTGCGCGCGGATCTGCCCCTATTGCGACTTCAACGTCTATCGCCACCGGGGCCGCACGGGCGAGGCCGCGGCCCTGGTCGACGCCATTGAGGCCGACCTGCAGGCCCAGGCCGAGCTCACCGGTCCGCGCCAGCTGGTGTCGGTGTTCTTCGGCGGCGGCACGCCTTCGCTGATGGACCCCGACGCGGTGGGCCGGATCATCGCCAGGGCGAAGGCGCTGTGGTCGGCGGCGGCCGATCTGGAAGTCACCCTCGAGGCCAACCCCACCGACGCCGAGGCGGCCCGGTTCGAAGCCTTCGCCGCGGCCGGCGTGACCCGGCTGTCGCTGGGGCTGCAATCGCTGGACGACGCCGCGCTCAAGTTCCTGGGGCGCGACCACGACGCGGCGGCGGGACGGCGTGCGGCGGTCGCGGCGGCGCGGGCCTTCCCGCGGCTGTCGGTGGACCTGATCTACGCCCGCCCCGGCCAGACGCCGGCGGCCTGGGGCGACGAGCTTGCCGCGGCGCTGGACCTGGGCGCGGAGCATGCCTCGCCCTACCAGCTGACCATCGAGACCGGCACCGCCTTCCACCGGGCGGTGCGGCGGGGGCGGCTGACGCCACCGCCGGAGGACCTGGCCGCCGACCTCTATGAGGCCACTCAGGCGGTTCTGGAGGCCGCCGGCTTCGACGCCTACGAGGTCTCCAACCACGCCAGGGGGCTTGCGGCGCGATCCCGGCACAATCTGGTCTACTGGCAGGGCGAGGACTATGTGGGCGCGGGCCCCGGCGCCCATGGCCGGCTGACCCGGGGCGGCGTCCGCCGCGCCACCGCCGCCGTGGCGACGCCAGCCGGCTACATCGCCAGGGTGGACCGCTCGGGCCTGGGCTTCGAGCATGACGACCCGCTCAATCCGCTGGAGGCGGCCCAGGAGCGCCTGCTGATGGGGCTGAGGATCGACGCCGGGGTGGGGTTCGCCGAACTGGGGCCTCTGGGCCTTGGCCCGTCGCACCCCCGGGTGGCCGATCTGCGCCATCTGGGTCTGATCGCCGACGATCCGGCCCGGCTCAGGGCGACCCGGGCCGGCCGCCAGCTGCTGGACCGCATCGCCGCCGAACTGGCCGCCGAGGCCGCTTACGCCGGGGCGCGGCCTGGCGCGGATCGCGACCTTAAAGCCTGACCCGTTCGAGGGGCCGCCGCCCCGAGGCTTACGCCGGCCGGTGTTTTTTCCAGTTGGCGGCCGGCGCCTTTCCGGGAAGACCCAGGGGCGTGGGCCCCAATCACTTTCATGCATATTGTCAAATCCTTATGGATTTTCCAGAGCTTCGAGGTCCCGTCGCCGGGCGCCAACCGGGGCGCCAACCGGTTGGCGCCCACCGACGACGCCGGCGGGGTTTAGGGGCGGGATGAACGATGAGAACAAAACAAGAATAACACACCTTTGCGGACAGGCAAAATTTTCCGTGAAAATCTGCTGGCGGGGTGGCTCGGCGGTCGCGGCCGGCCGGTTCGCGCCTCGCCCTGCCCGACAGGCCTTGCCAGAGCGGCGCAAGCAGCGAACCCTCGGATCATGGCCAAGCCCCCGCCCCCGCCCATCCTGTCGGACGTCCCCCTGGCCGCCGGCCTTTATGTGGTGGCGACGCCGATCGGCAATCTGCGCGACATCACCCTGCGGGCCCTGGACGTGCTGGCCGGTTGCGACCTGGTGCTGGCCGAGGACACAAGGGTCACCGGCAAGCTGCTGGCCGCCTTTGGCATCTCCGCCAAGCTGGAGCGGCATGACGAGCACGCCGCGGCCCGGGCGCGGCCGAGGATTCTGCAGCGCCTGGCCGAGGGGGCGCGGGTGGCGCTGGTCTCCGACGCCGGCACGCCGCTGATCTCCGATCCCGGCTACCGGCTGGTGCGGGAAGCCGCCGAACAGGGCTCGGCGGTCTATCCGATACCGGGCGCCTCGGCCCTGCTGGCCGGACTGGCGGCGGCGGGCCTGCCCACCGACCGGTTCCTGTTCGCGGGCTTTCCGCCGACCCGGTCC
>CAXNKO010000385.1:0-3048 GCA_964202685.1 Caulobacterales bacterium | reverse complement strand
GAAGGCCGGTAACGTCATCCATGGCGGGCGTGGCGCCTCCGTGCTCTGGAACAGCGTTGGTCTAAGCAGCCAAAACCTATTCCAAATCAGCCGGTTATGCTACGTCCGCCAGCCCGTTTTCAGGCCCAGCGTGAATAAGACGGGCTAGGTCGGGTGTTTCCGGGTCTCGAGTGGACATGCGCAACCGCGTGCGAATGATTTCCTCAAGCTTCGGTCCCGCCACGTGCGGCGCATGGGTTTTCAGGGTTGGGCTTCCATCGGCGTAATGCAGCGGCAAATGGGCCAAGTGATAGCTCTTCTGCCCCCGGGCATCGACCAGCTCGCCGGCCGCACGCAGGTCATCCTCGGTGCGCGTCTGCACGCCAGCCGGATCGTTGAGCCAATAGGTCTGGAGCGAGCCGAAGCGAGCCGACGCACATGGCAGAGAAAGCAGCCCATCCCAGGAAAAGTCCCGCTCAAACCACCGCTTCCAGGCGTCCTCCAACACCTGCTCGCGACTCGCCGGCGCCTGGTCTTCCATGATCTCCACCGTTCGAGGTTGCGGCTACCTATAGACCGCAATCCCCGGTCGCTGTGAAGCTGCGATAGCGGCGGCAGTGGTCCCGAACGCCACACAGCTTATCCCTCTGGGAATTGACCCCTCCCCTAACGCCCCGTCCACAGGCTCTGGCCGCCGTCGGCGTTGAGGCAGACGCCGGTGACGTTGGCGCCGGCGCGGCTGCACAGATAGAGGATGGCGCCGGCCATGGAGTCTTCGTCGCTGGGGCGGCCGGAGGGGATGTTGGCGGCGATGTCCTGGCCGGTGGCCTGCATGAAGCGGTCGAGCATGGGGGTACGCACGCGGCCGGGCGTCATGGCGTTGACGTTGATGTGCTCGGGGGCCAGCGCCACGGCCAGCCGCTGGCTCAGGTGGACCTCGGCCGCCTTGGAGCCGCCATAGCTGAAGTTGTTGACGCCCAGGGGTCTGAGGCCCGCGCCCGACGACATGTTGACCACCCGGGCCGGGTCGTCGGCGGTGGCCGCGGCGCGCAGCAGCGGCAGCAGCGCCTGGGTGAAGAAGAACGGCGCGCGGGTGTTGATGGCGAACACCCGGTCGAAGTCCTCCGGCGTGTAGTCCTCGAAGGGGGCCGAATGGCCGAAGCCGGCGTTGTTGATCAGGATGTTGAGCCGGGTCTCCTTGGCGGTGATCTGGGCCGCGGCGGTGTTGATCCCCTCCAGCGTGATCAGGTCGCCGACAATGGGGATGCAGGTCCCCAGCTTCGACAGCCGCTCGGCGGTGGCGTTGAGGGCCTCGGGATCGCGGGCGAGGATGTAGGTTTTGGCGCCGTTCTCCACCAGGCCCTGGGCGATCATCTCGCCGATGCCCTTGGAGCCGCCGGTGACCAGGGCTGTCTTGCCGCTGACGTCGAACAGTCCGTTGATGGTCAGGGACATGGGGGCTCCCGGGTTGATCAGATTGGCGCAGATTGGCCGGGATCGTCCTGGCTGAACAGCCGGCGCACGGCGGGAATCTCCACCTTCAGCGAGGCGGTGCGGGGCAGCTGACCGATGACAATCAGCCGCGTGGGGATCATCTGGCTGGACAGGCGCTGGCGCAGGAAGGCGATGAGCTCGGCCGGGTCGGGGGCCGTGGCCCCGCGGCGCAGTTCCACCGCCGCCACCGGGACCTCGCCCAGGCGGGAATCCGGCAAGCCCACGGCGGAGGCGTCGAGGACGGCCGGGTGCTGGCAGAGCGCGGCGCGGATGGTCTCCGGCAGCACCTTGAAGCCGCCGCGCACGATGGCGCCGTCCTGGCGGCCGCGGTGGAAGAAGAAGCCGTCGGCGTCCACCTGGGCCAGGTCGTTGGTGGCGATCCAGTCCGGCCCCAGGGCCTCCACCCGGGCCTGCAGCAAACCGAGCTCGCCCGGCGCCAGCACCGCGCCGGTGTCCGGATCCACCACCCGCAGGCTGACCCCCGGCAGGGCGCGGCCCGACGAGCCCAGCTTGGCGCCGCCCCATTCGGCGTCCAGCGCCTCGGTCCAGGAGACCACGGTGCCGTAGAACTCCGTGGCCCCATAGGCCCAGATCACCTTCAGGCCATAGGCGGCCTCGAAGCGGACCTTGAGCGCCGGATCGAAGGGCGCCGAGCCGCCGTAGAACACCTCCACGCAGGCCAGGTGGTCCGGGTCCACCCCGGCGTCGAGGATCATCTGAGCCATGGCCGGCATGCCGGTGATCACCCGGGGCCGGTGGCGGCGCACCGCCTCCACCCAGGGGGCCACGGTGAACTTGTCGAAATAGACCAGCGGCCGGTCCAGGGCGGCGTTGGCGATCAACCGGCACACCCCGCCGATGGAGGACATCGGCCAAGTGGTGATGTCGAACTCGCGCTTGTCGCTCAGGCCGGCGGCGCTGGACATGTCCAGGGCGCGGTTGAGGATCTTGGAGCTCATGGGGATGCGCTTGGGCTTGCCGGTGGTGCCGCTGGAGAGGATCTCCACCACCACATCGCCCTCGCGCCGGGGCCAAGCCCGGGCGGCGAGCCTCTCCAGGCCGGGGACCAGGCGGCAGGCGCCGTCGCCCAGGCTGAGCGCGATCCCCACCCCGCCGGTGTCGCGCACGGCGGCGATCATCGGCTCGGTCCAGTCCTCCGCGTCGGCGATCACCGCGGCGAAGCCGGACTGGGCCAGGTCGGCGGCCATGGCCTGGGGCGACTGGAAGGCATGCACCATGCAGGCCGCCCGCCCGGCGGAAATCAGCCCCAGCAGGGCGCCCGCATGCAGGGGCCGGTTGCGGCCAATCAGCCCGATCATGGCGTCGGCGGGAACCCCGGCCTGGTCCAGCAGGCCCAGCACGGCTTCGGCGGCCGCCACCACGGACCCGCGCGAATAGGACCGATCAGCGTATTCGATGAAGGTCGCCTGCGGATCGCCGGACAGCAGATTCAGCGGGGCCTGGGTGGTCATGCAGGTTTCCCCTGTCGCCGGTTCATCCGCCGTCTTAGCGCTACGACCCCCGCCCGGCCAGGATCATCGCCCGCAGGTCGGCGCGCTGGGGTTTGCCGGCGGC
>CAXNKO010000384.1:0-3058 GCA_964202685.1 Caulobacterales bacterium | reverse complement strand
GTGGCGGTGACCGGGGTGGTGAGTTTCGTCGGCCTGATCGTGCCGCACCTGGTCCGCCCGCTGGTGGGGGCGCGGCCCGGCGCCATTCTGATCCCCAGCGCCCTGGCCGGCGCGGCCCTGGTGCTGGCCGCCGACATCGCCGTGCGCCTGACCCCCTCGGCGGCCGAGGTCAAGCTGGGGGTGGCCATGGCGGCCCTGGGCGGGCCGTTCTTCCTGGCGCTGCTGATCCGCATGCGCGGGAGGGTGGCGTGAGCGAGGCCCTGGAGGCCCGCGGCCTCGGCGTCACCCTGGGGGGGCGGCCGGTGCTGGCCGCGGTGTCGGCCCGGCTGACGCCGGGGCAGGTGACCTGCGTGGTGGGCCCCAACGGCGCGGGCAAGTCCACCCTGCTGGCCTGCCTGGCGGGGCTGCGGCGGCCGGACGCCGGGGCCGCGAGGCTGGGCGAAACCGGCGTGCTGGCGATGGCGCCGCGCCAGCGGGCCCGGCGCATCGGCTTCCTGCCCCAGACCCCGGAAGTGGCCTGGCCGGTGCAGGCCGAGACCCTGATCGGCCTGGGGCGCATCCCCTTCGCCGGCGGTCTGGACGACGAAGGCCGCGCGGCGGTGGCCCGGGCCATGGCCATGACCGACGTGGCGGCCCTGGCCCACCGCACCGTCGACACCCTGTCCGGCGGCGAGCGGGCCCGGGTGCTGATCGCCCGCGCCCTGGCCGGCGAGCCGGAGTGGCTGCTGGCCGACGAACCCCTGGCCGGCCTCGACCCCGGCCACCAGCTGGACGCCTGCGAGCTGCTGCGCAAACTGGCTCATGAGCAGGGCCGCGGCGTGGTGATGACCCTGCACGACCTGGGCCTGGCCTTCCGCCTGGCCGACCGGGTGCTAGTGCTGGCCGAGGGCCGGCTGCTGGCCGATGGCCCGGCGGCGCAGGCCCTGTCCGCGGCGGTGATCCGGGCGGCCTACGGCGTCGAGGCGCGACGCTTCGAGGGGGTGTCCGGCCCGGGCCTGGAACTGATCGGCCGGACCGGGGCGTAGACGCTCAGGACCGCACCGCCGCCACCGGGGCGGCCCCCTCCCAGTATTTCCGGCGCAGCTCGTGCTTGGCCAGTTTTCCGGTGGGCAGGCGGGGCAGTTCGTCGACGAAGTCCACCGAGCGCGGGCGGCTGACCGAGGAGACCCGCTGCTTGATGAAGGCCAGGATGTCGGCGGCGGTGGCCTCGGTGGCGTCGGCGGGGTCCTTGAGCAGCACCACGGCCTTGACCTCCTCGCCCAGCTCCGCGTGGGGCACGCCGATCACCGCGGCGTCGGCCACCTTGGGGTGTTCGAGCAGCTCGTTCTCGATCGCCTGGGGATAGATGTTCACCCCGCCGCGGATGATCATGTGGTCCTTGCGGTCGCACAGGAACAGATAGCCGTCCGCGTCCAGGTAGCCGATGTCGCCCAGCGTCGACCAGGTGGGGTGGTCGGGGTGGCGGGCCTTGGCGCTCTTTTCCGGGTCGTTGCGGTACTCCACCACCTTGACGCCCTCGAAATAGATCAGCCCCTCCTGGCCGGGGGCCGCCTCGGCGCCATCCTCGCCGGCGATGTGGATCTGGCCCCAGCTGGCCCGGCCCACCGAGCCCGGCTTCCGCAGCCATTCCTCGGCGGTGATGTAGCACTGGCCGATGGCCTCGGAGCCGGAATAGTATTCATCGACGATCGGCCCCAGCCAGTCGAGCATCCGCTGCTTCACCGCCACCGGGCAGGGGGCGGCGGCGTGGACGATCTTCTTCAGCTGGGAGAGATCGTAGCGGTTCCGCACCGCCTCGGGCAGGGCCAGCAGGCGCACGAACATGGTCGGCACCATCTGGGCGTAGCAGACCTTCCAGTCCTGAATGGCCTTGAGCGTATTCTCGGCGTCGAACCGGCTCAGCACCACCGCCGTGCCGCCGAAGCGGATGGTGGTGATCATCGAGAACAGCGGCGCGGCGTGATAGAGCGGCGCGCCGTTGAAGGAGACATAGGGGTCCAGCCCCTCCTGGCGGCGGAGCGAATTGAGCTCCATCTCCACCTCCACGTCGATGGGCCCCGGGGTGAACGGCACGCGGATGCCCTTGGGCCGACCGGTGGTGCCGCCGGAGTAGGGCAGGTAGAAGCCGGAGACCTCGTCGGCGATGGGCGCAGTGGGCATCTCCGCCAGGGCCGCCGACCAGCTTTCGGCCCCCTCCAGCGGCGCAGCCCCGGCATAGAAGACCCGCACGCCGGGAATCAGCTCGGCGTGGGCTGCGGCCAGCACCCGGGCGGTCTCGCCCACGTCGGCGCCGGTGATCAGCACCTTGGCCCCGCAGTCGCCGACGATATAGGCCGCCTCGGCCGGTTTCAGCACCGTGGAGATCGGCGTCATCATCAGGCCGGAGCGCTGGCTCGACCAGTAGGCGATGGGAAAGTCGACCACGTTCTTCAGCATCACCGCCACCACGTCGCCGGGCTTGAGCCCCAGCTTGCGGAACAGCTGCGCGCCGCGGTTGGAGGCCGGGTCCAGCTGGCCGTAGGTGAGCATCTCGCCGGTGTCGGCGATCACCAGGGCCGGCTTGTCGGGGTGGGTCCGGGCGTGCTGGTAGGGATGCATGCAAGGCCTCAGAGGGCGAAGGTGAAGCCGCCGTTGACCGGGTAGTTCTGGCCGGTGATCCAGGGGCTGGCGTCGGAAACCAGCAGCAGCACCACGGCGGCCACATCGGTGGGCTTGCCCTGGCGGCGGACCACGTAGCGCTTCATCATTTCCTTGACCAGCGCCGCGCCCTCGGGCGTGGGCTCGTGGCCCTCGCGGCCCATGGTCGACAGCGAGATGGTGTTGGCGGTCACCCCGTGGCGGCCCAGCGAGCGGGCCAGCGCGCGGGAGAAGCCCGCCGCCCCGGCCTTGGCGGCGGAATAGGCCTCATGGCCCTGTTCGCCGGCGCGGCCGGCGTCGGAGACGATGGTGACCATCCGGCCCCATTTACGCTCCACCATGGGGCCGATGAAGGCCCGGGCGCAGTTCATCGGCCCGAACAGATTGACGTGGAAATAACGGTCCCATTCGGTGGCGTCGG
>CAXNKO010000383.1:0-3062 GCA_964202685.1 Caulobacterales bacterium | reverse complement strand
CGGCCGCGCCGCCCGCGGACGCCAGGGCGAATAGCGACGACGCGCAGGCCAGCACCAGACGCAGGCTGTATCCGGTCATGGGTCTCTCCGGGGCATTCGTTGAAAACAGTAGGCGCATTCTGGTCCCCGAAGTTCGGGAGACGCAAGATACAAATGGCCCGGCCGCGCCGCTACGGCGCCGGCGGGGTCAGGGTGATGTACGTCGCCGTGGGCGGGCCCTCGCCGGGCTTCAGGATCGCGGTCACCGCCGCGCCGGGCTTGAGGCTGGAGAGGTCGGACGCCACCATCCGCGTCACCGGCGTGTCCGCCGCCACCACGATGCGCCGCGCCCCGGCCCCATAGTTCACCTCCATCTCCCGACCCTTGGCGGTGGTCTCAACCGAGGTCACATGGCCGTTGGTCATCATCAGCCCGGCGTTGGCGTCCATGATCGAATGGACGTTGGGGCCGTCGGCCATCAGGTGCACCTCGGTGGCCTTGCCGCCCTCGGGCGTGGTGACGTTGGCCGACCCCAGATAGCTCCCCGCGCCGATCTCCGCCGCCGAAGCCGTGGTGCGGGTCAGCACCCGGGTCTCGGGCGTCACCAACAGGTCGACCTCGCCGCTGGCGGTGGTCAGCACCAGATGGCCGGGCGCCAGCGCCTTCACCGCGCCCGACACCCGCTGCGGCATGGACTGCGGCGCGGACGGGGGCGCCGCGGGGGTCTGCCCCTGGGCGGCTCCGGCGGCGATGGCGAAGGCGGCGGCGATGGCGAGGGTCAGGCGCATGGGTCTTGTCCGGTTGCGGCGGCAGGGCGAACCCTTTCAGACTTGCTCGATCGACGCCAGAGCCTGCGCGCGGCCAGACGCCAGTCAGTTCCCCCGGCCGCCGCCCTCCTCTACTGTCGCCCGAAGCTTGATTCCGGCGGCCCCAGATTTTGAACCTAGGGGCCGTCTTTTTTTGGACCCCGCCGCCCATGTTGCGCCTGCTCGACGCCCCGGTGACCGCCGACGAGATCGACCACCTCGGCCATATGAACGTGCGCCACTACTCCAAGCGCGCCTGGCTGGCGACGCAGGTCTGGTTCGCCCGTCGGGGGCTGGACGAGACGGCGCTGCGCCGCCGCGGCCTGGCGCTCAGCCCTAAGGACCTGCTCACCCATTTCTACCGCGAGCAGCGGCTGGGCGCGCCGCTGGTGGTGGAGGGTGCGGTGACCGAGGCCGATGGGGCCCCGCGCCTCTATGTGGAGATCCTCAATACCGAGACCGGCGAGCGGGCCGCCGCGGTGATCGTCACCCCGCAGCTCACCGAGCGGGCCACGCGGATGGCGGCGGCGCAAGCCCTGCCCTGGCCGGCCGGTCCCGAGCTTGCGCTGCCGGCCCACGCCGCGCCGCGCAGCTTGAGCTTCGCCCCGCCGCGGCTGGACATGACCCTGGCCGACCTCGAGCGCCGCACCGCGGGGCGTGCGTTTCCCTACGGCGGCGTCGAAGGCGTCATCCCGCTCGACGCCTGCGATGAGGCTGGCTTCATGCGCGCCTCGGGCGCCCAGGACATCGACTTCGTGGCCATCGACGCCAACGTCGGCCGCCGCGGCCTGCTGTTCAGCGGCGAGGACCATGTGACCTTCGGTTGGGCCATGCTGGAAAGCCGCCAGCTGCTGGCGGCGACGCCGCGCGCCGGCGACCGGGTCAAGGTGATCGGCGCGGAGATACGCATCGACCGCAAGGCCCACTGGAACCGCCGCTGGATGTTCAACGCCGACAGCGGCCGCATCTACGGCGTCTGCGACCACGTCTCCCTAGCCTTCGACATAGCGACCCGCCGCGCCATCGAGATCCCCCCCGCCGCCCGCCGCGACCTGGAGGCGATGCGGATACCCGATCTGGCCGAGGTGGGGTGAGGGGTTGGACGTGGGGGCTGTACAGACAGCCAGCGCCAGGCGTTGGAACCTAGAGCGAAAGCGCCCGTCTCAGTTTCCACAGATGGAACAAATAGTGAATATGTAAGGTGTCGCCCTATTGGGGCCGTAGTACGCCGCCCGGGACCATCAGTGGCGTCTCGATAGCTGCTTCCGTGCAAGACGGGCGCGGCTCGCGGGCCTCCGGCGACCGGGGCTGGGTTCCTGGGCGAAAACCGAATTTTCGAGCTGGCGGCCGGCGCCCGCAATCTCCAGGTATCTATTTGTGATTATTTGCGATTTCCGAGTCTCCAGGTGTGACCGGGGCGCCAACCGGTGGGCGCCAGCCGATGCGCCGCGCCGGATGGGGGGACGGGCGTGGGGGCCGATGAGTTTCAGCGCGGCGGGCGCGTCATCGGCGGCGGCGATCCGGCGGCGGCTGGCGACACCCGGGCCGATGGCGGCGATCTCATCCGCAATGAGGCCGTGGCGACAGGGGATTGCGGGGGTGTGGCCCATGAACATAACAGGAACATGGATCGGGCCGAATGTCAAGGGTTGTTGGGGCGTTTGTGGGCCGGCGAGGCCGCTTTGGTTTGCCCACGGAACACACGGACGGCACGGACGGGTCGCGGATGGGCGAAGCGGCGGCGTCAATGTCCGATGCAATTTCGCGCGGAACGAGCCCATGCATCGATGCGGTCAAGGCGAAAGCGGCGGCACCCCCGGCCTTCCCCGGGCGTTTGCGACCGCAATTGTCGCCAGCGGCGCCTGGAATGGCGGAGCGTCGCCGCCCGAGATAGGTCTGCCCGCGCCTCGGTAGTTTGGGGGTTGTTGCAACTGTCACCGTAACCCATCACTCGGACCGGGGCGTGCAGTACGCCTGCGGCGACTACATCGAACGCCTGCAGGCCTGCGGCATACAGCCCTCCATGAGCCGGGCCGGATGTCCCTACGACAACGCCATGGCCGAGAGCTTCATGAAGACCCTGAAGACCGAGGAGGTGGACGGATCATCCTACCGTGATCTGGCCGACGCCACCGCCCGTATCGGCGCCTTCGTCGAAGACGTCTACAATACCCAGCGACTCCACTCGGCGCTGGACTATCTCTCACCGGTGGCGTTCGAAACCGAAGCCGCCAGGACCGACTTATCCACACTATCCACAGCCCCGTGGCCCGCGAT
>CAXNKO010000382.1:0-3064 GCA_964202685.1 Caulobacterales bacterium | reverse complement strand
GTAGAGGGCCGCGGCGTCGTGCAGCTCCGCCGCCAGCTCGGCGTAGCGGTCGGCGAGGCCCGCGTCCCCGCCCCGCGCCGCCAGCAGCTCCCGCGACAGGGCCAGCGCCCGGCGCGCCAGGTTGGGGCTGCCGATCCACACCCGCTCATAGCCCAACAGCGCCTTGGCCACCGTCCAGCCCTCGCCCACCGGCCCCAGGGCGTTGGCCACCAGCGTCTCCACATCGTCGAAGAACACCTCGCAGAACTCCGCCTCGCCGGCGATGTTGCGGATCGGCCGCACGGTGATCCCGGGGGTGGCCATCTCCATCAGCAGAAAGGTGATCCCCGCCTGCTTGCGCGGCTCCCGGGAGGTGCGCACCAGGGCGAAGATGTGGGTCGCCTCGTCGGCGTGGGTGGTCCAGATCTTCTGGCCGCGCACCCGGAACACATCGCCCACCCGCTCCGCCGAGGTGGTCAGCGACGCCAGGTCCGACCCCGCCCCCGGTTCCGAATAGCCCTGGCACCAGACCTGTTCGCCGCTGAGGATCGCCGGCAGATAGTGGGCCTTCTGGGCCTCGGTCCCATGGATCATCAGGGTGGGGCCCAGCTGCACCTCGCCCAGGTCGATGATCCGCGCGGCGCGGGCCCGCTCCATCTCCTCCTGGTAGATGACCTGCTTGCGGAACGGCAGCTCCAGCCCGCCGTGGATCTCCGGCCAGGCCGGGCAGCGCCAGCCGGCGGCGTAGAGCCGGCGCACCCAGGCGATGGCGTCCGCGCCGCGCAGCCGCCGGAACGGCCGCAGGTGGTCCTGGCGCCAGGCCTCGGGATAGTTGGCCGCCAGCCAGCCGCGCAGTTCGGCGCGGAAGCCCGCGTCGCTCATGGCGCGGAGGGTGGCGGCGCGGCTAGCGGCCATGGATCAGCTCCCCGTCCAGGGCCACGAACCGCCGCCGGTGCTCGCGCGCGCCCCCCAGCCAGCTCGACCACTTCAGCGCCGCGCGGGCGAACAGGCCGACGTCGGACTCCTCGGTGAAGGCGATGGCGCCGTGCATCTGGATGGCTTCCTTGCACACCGCCAGGGCCGCGGCGCTGGCGCTGGCCTTGGCGGCGCTGGCGGCGGCCGAGGCCTGGGGCGAACCGGGCTCGGCCTCAAGCATTCGGGCCGCCTCCCGCACCGAGGCGTCGGCCAGGGCCAGCCGGATGCGCATCTCCACCGCCCGGTGCTGCAGCGCCTGGAAGCTGCCGATCGGCCGCTCGAACTGCACCCGCGTGCGCAGGTGCTCCAGCGTCAGGGTGAGCACGCCCTCGGTGAGGCCGGCCAGCTGCGCGGCGGCGGCCAGCAGCCCGTGGTCGAACGCCGTGGTCATCGCCGCCTCAGCCTCTGCGCCGGTGATCAGTGGCGACGCCACTACCGCACCCTTGAACCTCAGCGTCGCATAGGCCGCCCCGTCGCTGGTGGGCTGGGTCTCCACCTCCACCCCAGGCCCGGCGAGGTCCGCCAGCACGATGCAGGGACCGTCCGCCCCCATGGCCGTCACCAGCGCCTGCCGGTCCGGCGCCACCACGAACCGCTTCACGCCGATGAGTCGCCCATCGGCGTCGATCCGGCAGTCGGCCGGGAACGCCGCCGTCTGGTTCGCCGCCGTCTGCCAGGCCAGGCAGATGCGCTCGCGGCCGCCGATCAAGGCGTCACGGAGATCGTCGCGGACATCGCCCGCCGCCAGGGCGGCGACCACGGCGGCCGGCATCACCGCGCAAGCGGCGAAGGGCTCCGGCACAAGCTGCTCGCCCAGGATCCGCCCCACAGCCGCAACCGCCGACGGCCCCAGTCCGCCGCCGCCGCCGGCCTCCGGCACAGTCAGGCCGAGCAGTCCGAGTTCGGCCATCTCCGGCCACAGCCCCAAACCGTCGTCGCCGCCCCGCCGCCGCCGGTGACGGCGGGCCAGCAAACCGCCCAGGCTCGATCCCAGCATCGCCAGGACCTCTTGGTCATCTTCACTCGACGTCAGGGAACCGCCCTCCGCGCCAGACCCGCCCCTCAAACGGGGTCGAACACCACATAGGGCTCGGCGTCGGCGCCGATGATCCGCGCCCTCACCCGCAGGCCGATCCGCAGCGCCGAGGTCTCCAGGCCTTCGACCCGGCTCATCATGCGGGGCCCCTCGTCCAGGTCGACCAGCACCACGTTGTGGGCCGCCTCCGGCGGCTTCGGATGGATCACGGTCATGGCGTGGACCACACCAAGCCCGCTGGCCTCGATCCACTCCAGGTCCTGGGCGCCGGTACCCGGCTCGGCCACGCGCGGGTAGAAAACGTAGCGTCCGCTCGATCGGCTGCGCTGAATGGCGAAACGGCCCGCCTTCAGGTGGGCGACATACTCGCGGTCGGGCTGCATGCGGAACTCCCCTCTCATTGCCTTAGTGCATCGCCGCCCCGCTCGGGAAGTCAACAGGCGGCCGAGCCGCGCCGGAATCGTCACCGATGTACGGCGCGTGGCGTCAGCGCGCCGCCAGCGAGGCGAGCAGCAGCAGGAACAGCGCGATCGCCGCCACCTGCCAGAACCGCAGCGGGTCGCGCTCGTAGAGCGGTCGGCGGCGGAGCCGGGCCGGGGCGCTGGAGAGGGCGTTCTTCTCCAGTTCGTAGGCGAGCTCGAAGGCGTCCTGGAACCGCTCGGCCGGATCGGGGGCCAGGGACTTGGCCAGCGTGGTCTCCAGCCAGGCGGGCAGATCCGGTCGATACTGCGACAGGGGGGCCAGCCTGCGGTGCTGGGGCGTGGCGAAGGCCTCCACGTCGCCATAGGGATAGGCGCCGCCGGCGAACGCCCGATAGAGGGTGACCCCCAGGGCGAAGATGTCGCTGCGCTCGTCGCCCGGATCGCCGGCGTAGAGCTCCGGCGCGAGATAGCTGGGGGTGCCGGGAATGTCGGGGGCGGCGAGGGCTTCCAGGTGCGGCAGGCGCGCGACACCCAGGTCGATCAGCTTCAGGCCGCCGCCGCCCTCCAGGATCACGTTGTCGGGCTTGATGTCGCGGTGGATGACGCCGGCTCGGTGCAGGGCGGCGATGGCCTTGGCCAGGGCCGCGGCGAT
>CAXNKO010000381.1:0-3079 GCA_964202685.1 Caulobacterales bacterium | reverse complement strand
CCTCTTGGTTCGCCAACCCCGGCGTCGCCCACGCCGCCGCGCCGGCCATGAAGGATCCGTCGAGCCTGGAGGTCATGATCGTCAAGGAGTTCGCCCTCAAGGAATGAACGAGGCTTGACGATCCGCCGTCCCTGCTGGTCTGCTGCGTCCGGGAAAGAACCGCACGGTAACAAGGGGACCTGGCGATGAACGATCCGTTGACCGACATCTCGCGCGCGCAGCCGGACAAGCTCGCGGTGATCGACGACCGGCCCGACGGCACGATCATCCGCTGGACCTATGCCCAACTGGAAGAGAACGCCAACCGGCTGGGCAACGCTTTCATCAAGCTGGGCCTGGAGCCTATGAACCGGGTCGTGTGGTTCGGCCGCAACTCGCCCTGGATCGTCGCCATGATGGCCGCCGGGCGCAAGTGCGGCGCCACGTCGGTGCCGATGAACTACCGTCTGGCGCCCGAGGAAGTGGCGTATATCGTCGATAATTCCGACGCCGATTTCATCTTCGCCGACGCCGAATTCGCGCCGGTGCTGGAGCAGATCCGCGCCGACATCCCCAAGGTGCGCCAGATCGTCGTGTTCGACGGCCCGCCCGGCAAGGACACGCTGGGCGTCGCCGACCTGCTGGGCGATCCCACCACCATCATGCCCGCGCTGCTGCCCGGCCAGGCCAATTCCATGATCTACACCTCGGGCACCACCGGCCGGCCCAAGGGCGCCTACCGCGACAACATGGGCAACGCCGAGCTGGCGATGAAGCTGGTGGAGCTGATCGCCTACCGGCCCGACGACATCTACATCACCACCGGGCCGCTGTATCACTCCGGCCCCGCCTCGTTCATGGGCATAGGCCTGGGCATGGGCCAGACCGTGGTGCTGCAGCGCAAGTTCGATGCGCAGGACTGGCTGCGGCTGGTGGACAGGTACAAGGTGTCGTCGACCTTCTCGGCGCCAACGCCGGTGCGGCGCATCTGCCAGGTGGATGACGCGGTGTTCGCCAGATACGACGTCAGTTCCATGCGGGTGCTGATCGCCAACGCGGCGCCGTGGTCCTATGCGCTGAAGAAGATGTACCTGGACAAGTTCCCGCCGCTGTCGCTGTTCGAGGTCTACGGCTCGACCGAGCTGGGCGTGAACACGGTGCTGACGCCCGAATACCAGCTATCCAAGCCCGGATCGTGCGGCAAGCCGGCGCCGGGCGTGGAGATCTTCCTGCTCGACGACGACGGCAACATCGTCACCACGCCGCACACCCCGGGCGAGCTGTTCATCCGCAGCCCGGGCGTGTTCACCGAATACTACAAGGCGCGCGAGCAGTTCCTGAAAGACCGCAGGGGCGACAAGCAAACCGTGGGCGACGTGGCCTATTTCGACGAGGAAGGCTTCTACTACATCTGCGACCGCAAGAAGGACATGATCATCTCGGGCGGCATGAACATCTACCCGGCCGAGATCGAGGACGCGCTGGAGCACCATCCCGACGTGATGGACGTGGCCGTGTTCGGCATCCCCAGCGAGGAATGGGGCGAGAGCGTCCACGCCATCGTGGTGCCGCGCCCCGGCAGCCGCCTGACGCCGCAGGACGTGATCGCCTATGCCCGCGACCACATGGCCGGCTACAAGGTGCCGCGGTCGGTGGATTTCATCGACGACATCCCGCGCACCGGCTCGGGCAAGATCCTGAAGCGCGAGCTGCGCGAGCCCTACTGGAAAAACCAGGCCAGCCGGGTCGGTTGAGTCGCACGGCTCTCAGGGACGCGCCTGCTCCAGGTCGTCCTCGACCATGTCCGCCGGGTCGATTGTTTCGTCGCCGCGCGGTGCGTGGTCGCCCACCGAGGTCAGCAGGAAGAACCCCAGGTTGACCGCCTGGAACAAGGCGCCCGAGACCAGGAACATGCCGACCACGGCCGCTTCGGGCGCGTCGACATAGTGGGTCAGGCTCAAGCCCAGGCCGACCATCATCAGGTCCTGATTGGGCAGGAACGGCAGCCGGGTCAGCACCATCTGGGCGGTCAGGAACAGCAGCCAGGTGAGGAACGGCACGTGCGGGAACACCACCGCCCACTGCGCCGTCTGCAACAGCAGGATCAGCACCACCCGCGACGCGTGGATGCCGGTGATGCGCGCCGCCATGGGGAACGGCACGCTCATGATCCTGCGGTTGAGCCCCAGCACCACCAGCACCATCAGGATGCCCACCAGCGCCGTTGCGGCGATGTAGCTGCCGGCGTCCGGCTGCGCGCGGGTGATGGTGTCGAGCCGGCCGGTGGCGAAGAACGCCGCCACCAGCAGCAGGGTGAACGAGTTGGACGCCAGCCCCGACAGCAGGTTGTTGTCCTTGACCATGGACAGGATCTGCCGGCCCCTGAAGTTCATGTGGCGCTTGGCCCACAGAAACATGTAGGCCTCGCCCGAATAGCTCATCACCGCATAGTTGTAGACGCGCTTGCGCACGAACATGGGCAGGCTGGAGAAGCCGATGGGCCAGCGCATGGCCTTGTAGCTGAGCAGTTCGGACACCGGGATGACGAAGTACATCACCCCGAACAGCAGGTAGAACCAGATGGATTCGGGCAGCGAGCGGCGCACCTCGCCCCACCCGATCTCGGACACGCGGCTGATCAGGTAGATCACCACGCCGCCGACCAGCAGGAACTGCAGCGCCTTCAGCGCGAGCTTGACCGACCGGCGCGACAGCCAATCGTTCCATGCCGTCGCCGAGAAGATCCGCGATTTCCGCCCTGCAGCCAACCGCGTCCCCGTGTTTGCGCGCCGTTCGTCGAAATACTGGATTGTCAGGTGCTTGGAAAGCCCGCGCGTCAGGTCAGCGCGGCATCGTCGACCAGAACGCCACGCCGGGCCGCGCCCTCGTGCGCCCCGTCCGCGGCGTCCACCCGGCGCCTCTCGAGCACCTCGCGGTATTGCTCCACCAGCGCGTCGATCACTGCGTCCCAGGTATAGCGGCGCGACCGCTCGTGGGCGGCGGCGCCCATCCGGGCGCGCAGCGCCGGGTCGGCGATCAGCCGCTCCACCGCATCGACGTAACCGGCATCGTCGCCGGGCCGCACCAGGACGCCGGACTC
>CAXNKO010000380.1:0-3097 GCA_964202685.1 Caulobacterales bacterium | reverse complement strand
CGTCGGCGGCCGGCTGGCGCCCACCGTCCCCGTGGTCGAGGCGGCGTTGACCCACGCACGCTGAGGGGTTCGGCCCTACGAACCGGAACGATGCCGCTTGCGCCCGTCGGCGATGATCTCGTCAATCGAACGGCTGTCGCGGACGCCGTCGGCGAGCTCCTGGCGGGCGCGGCGGATGGACTCGTTCAACGGCTCGCGGTTGCGGGCGATGAACCCATCAACCTCCGCCTGATGCGGATCTTCCGCCTCGACCGCCGGGGCGCTGGCGTCACGCTTCGCTGTCATGGTGACCAATATAGCATGGCCTTTCATCCGCGTCGCGGGTCGGCGATGATCGCGGTCGAGCGCCGGTGGATATGGAACCGGCCGGAGGAACCGATGCTGCTGAAATTTCTGATCCGCGTGCTGGTCGCCGCGGCGGGCCTGTGGCTGGCGGCCTATCTGATCGCCGGCGTGCGCTATGACACGCTCACCACCCTGGCCATCGCCGCGGTGCTGCTGGGGGTGGTCAACGCCCTGGTGCGGCCGGTGGTGACGGTGGTGACCTTTCCGATCACCCTGCTGACGCTGGGCCTGTTCCTGCTGGTGGTGAACGCCGGCATGATCGGCCTGGTGGCTTGGCTGCTGAAGGGCTTCACGGTGGATGGTCTGTGGGCCGGCGTGCAGGCCGCCGTGGTCACTGGCGCGGTGAGCTGGATTGGCCAGGTGCTGCTGCGCGACGCACGTCGGATGGCATAGAGCGGGCAAAGAAAAAGGGCGGAGCCTCGCGGCCCCGCCCTGGTTCTTTCGGCAGGCTGGACGCGTGGACTTAGAAGTCCATGTCGCCCATGCCGCCCATGCCGCCGCCGCCGGGCATGCCGCCGCCGCCGCCGCCCTTCTTGGGCGCCTCGACGATGGCCGCTTCGGTGGTGATCAGCAGGCCGGCCACGGAGGCCGCGTCCTGCAGGGCGGTGCGGACCACCTTGGCCGGGTCGATGACCCCGGCCGCCACCATGTCCACGTACTCTTCCGTCTGGGCGTTGAAGCCGAAGGTCGGCGA
Organism: Caulobacterales bacterium; assembly: GCA_964202685.1. Lineage (GTDB taxonomy): Bacteria > Pseudomonadota > Alphaproteobacteria > Caulobacterales > Caulobacteraceae > Phenylobacterium. The sequence continues at coordinate 2,058 of CAXNKO010000380.1, read as the reverse complement.
GGCGTTCTCCATGACCTTGGAAACCACGATCGAGCCCTCCACGCCGGCATTCTCGGCGATCTGACGGATCGGGGCCTGCAGGGCGCGGCGAACGATGGCCACGCCGGCTTCCTGGTCGTCATTGTCGCCCTTGAAGCCGTCCAGGATCTTGGACGCCTTCAGCAGCGCGACGCCGCCGCCGGGGACGATGCCTTCCTCGACCGCCGCGCGGGTGGCGTTGAGCGCGTCATCGACGCGGTCCTTACGCTCCTTCACTTCGACCTCGGTGGAGCCGCCGACCCGGACGACCGCAACGCCGCCGGCCAGCTTGGCCAGGCGTTCCTGCAGCTTTTCCTTGTCGTAGTCGGAGGTGGTGTCCTCGATCTGCGCCTTGATCTGCGCGATCCGGCCCTCGATGCCCGAGCGTTCGCCCGAACCGTCGACGATGGTGGTGTCGTCCTTGGTGATCGAGACCTTCTTGGCCTTGCCGAGCATTTCCAGGGTGACGTTCTCGAGCTTGATGCCCAGGTCTTCGCTGATCAGCTGACCGCCGGTGAGGATGGCGATGTCTTCCAGCATGGCCTTGCGGCGATCGCCGAAGCCCGGGGCCTTCACCGCCGCGACCCGCAGGCCGCCGCGCAGCTTGTTGACCACCAGGGTGGCCAGGGCTTCGCCTTCCACGTCCTCGGCGATGATCAGCAGCGGACGGCCCGACTGCACCACCGCTTCCAGCACCGGCAGCAGGGGCTGCAGCGAGGCCAGCTTCTTTTCGAACAGCAGCACCAGCGGCTCTTCGAGCTCGACGGTCATCTTTTCTGCGTTGGTGATGAAGTAGGGGCTGAGATAGCCGCGGTCGAACTGCATGCCCTCGACCACGTCGAGCTCGGTCTCCAGGCTCTTGGCCTCTTCAACCGTGATCACGCCCTCGTTGCCGACCTTTTCCATGGCCCGGGCGATCATGTCGCCGACTTCGTTGTCGCCGTTGGCGGAGATGGTGCCCACCTGGGCGATCTCGGCGTTGGTGGTGACCTTGCGCGAGGAACGCTTGATTTCCTCGACGACCTTGGCCACCGCCTTGTCGACGCCGCGCTTCAGGTCCATCGGGTTCATACCCGCGGCGACCGACTTCAGACCCTCGACCACGATGGCCTGGGCCAGCACGGTGGCGGTGGTGGTGCCGTCGCCGGCCTTGTCATTGGTCTTGGAGGCGACTTCGCGGATCAGCTGGGCGCCCAGGTTCTCGAAGCGGTCGGTGAGCTCGATTTCCTTGGCGACGGTGACGCCGTCCTTGGTGGAACGGGGCGCTCCGAACGACTTCTCGATCACCACGTTGCGGCCCTTGGGCCCCAGGGTGACCTTCACCGCATTGGCGAGGATATTGACGCCGCGCAACATGCGGTCGCGCGCGTCGGAGGCGAAATAGACGTCTTTGGCAGCCATGATTGCTGTACTCTTCAGTTAGAGGGATTGTTGACGACGAGCGTGGGAGGCGCTCAGGCCGCCTTGGCCTGGGACTGGCCTTCGAGGACGCCCAGGCCGTCGCTTTCCTTCATGATCAGCAGCTCTTCGCCGTCGAGGGTGACTTCCGAGCCTGACCACTTGCCGAACAGGATGCGGTCGCCGACCTTGACGTCCAGGGGCTGGACCTTGCCGTTGTCGTCGCGGGCGCCGGGACCGGCGGCGACGATTTCGCCTTCCTGGGGCTTTTCCTTGGCGGTGTCGGGAATGATGATCCCGCCCTTGGTCTTCTCTTCTTCCTTGACGCGCTTGACCAGCACGCGGTCACCTAGGGGACGAAAGGCCATATTTTATCTCCGTTCGAGACGCTTGAAATGATTGGCGTCGGCGCGCCGCGGCGCGCTGTTAGCAGTCGCAAGCCCTGAGTGCCAACGCCAAGCGGGAATTAGGGGCTGCATCCGCCGAAGTCAAGGCGACGGGGCGAGGTTTATCCACAGGCTGGCGCGCCTGCGGCGTCGCTTCCAGCTCCTCCCCTGCCGCGAAGACGGCGGTGGAGGGGGACCGCCGGCCGCAGGGCCGGTGGTGGAGGGGGCGCGGTTTGGGGCATGCATCCGTTCGCCC
>CAXNKO010000379.1:0-3102 GCA_964202685.1 Caulobacterales bacterium | reverse complement strand
CGAACTCCAGGAAGTCGGCAACATAGGCGTAGAAATGGCCAGGCTGATCCGGGTCTGTTTCCACACTGATGACACGTGCGGTGGCGGTATAGGCCCGCCGTCCCCTGTTTCGCTGAGGTTCACGGAAAAGGACCCAATCGCCAACGGCGCCGCGGGCGGCATCCAGATAGTGACTTCGCGCGGGAAAATGGTAGCGCCGCGTGATGTCGTCGTCGTAGCCGGAGCCCGGCCTCACGTCGAAAACAGCTTTCACCAAACACCCCGCTCAAGCGAGCTTAGCCTTGCAACGGCTACGTTCAAGGCTCCGCCGGAGGAATCCGGGAACTGCGGGGGAGTTACCGCAACCGTCGCAACAACCCCCAAACCCCAGTCGCCCCCCATCCCCACCGGGGCAACACCCCGCCCTGAAACCCCATGGTTGATGCGAGCCTGCGGCTGCGGGCGTGTCACGGACGCGTCCCTTCGGACGCGCCGCCACGCGGCGACGTCCTTGAGACGCCCGCAGCCGCAGGCAAAATGGCCCCCATGCGATCTAAGGCCAGGCTTGGGCCCGCCGCCAGGAAACGGTATCGTGCAGCCATGAGGACGATGACGAAATTCAACCCCCAAGCCCTGATCGCCGGCCTGGCGGAGGGCGGGGCGCTCCCGCCGGTCCACCCTGGCGAAGTCCTCGCGGAGGAGTTCCTGGCGCCCCTGGGCCTGGGCACGACGCGGGCCGCCAGGGCGCTGGGCGTGCCGCGCACCCGCATCGAGAGGCTGGTGGCCGGCGAGACCGCCATGACCGAGGACACGGCGCTACGGCTGGAGGCCTGGACCGGCGCCAGCGCCGAGTTCTGGCTGGCCTTGCAGAGCAACTACAATCTGCGGCTGGCCCGGGCGCGGCGTGACCCGTCGATTGCGGCGATCCAGCCGGCCGCGCCAGGCGCCCCTCCCGCCTGACGCACTACGACCGCTATAGAAAATCGGACCCCGCCGGCGATACTGTCCCGGATCCCCAATCCCAGAAAGCCCCCCCATGGACGTCACCAACAAGGTCGCCATCGTCACCGGCGCCAGCCGCGGCATCGGCCGGCAGATCGCCCTGGAGCTGGCCCGGCGGGGCGCGCGTGTGGTGGTCGCCGCCCGCACCGTCGAGGCGCGCCGACGCCTGCCGGGCGCCATCGGCGAGACGCTCGCCATGATCGAGGCCGCCGGCGGCCAGGCCTTGGCGGTGCAGACCGACGTCAGCGTCCCCGCCGACTGCGAGCGGCTGGTGGCGAGGACCATCGAGGCGTTCGGCCGCCTGGACATATTGGTCAACAACGCCGCCGAGACCCAGGGCGAGGGCTCGCCGCTGGAATCCTATTCCCGCGCCGGCTGGACCCGGCAGTTCGACGCCAATGTCCACGCCCCCTTCACCCTGATGAGTCTGGCCGTGCCGCACATGCGCCAGGTGGGCGGCGGGGTGATCGTCAACATCACCTCCGGGGCCGGCGACCTGATCGAGGTGGATCTGTCCGACACCCACCCCGGCCTCAGCGACGGGCTGGGCAATCTGGTCGGCTACGCCGCCACCAAGGCGGCGCTGAACCGCATGACCAACTACCTGGCCCCGCAGCTGGCCCGGGACAATATCGCCGCCGCCTGCGTCGATCCCGGCTACACCCGCACGGAATTCGTCGGCATCCTTGCCGCGCAAGGCCTGATCGACGATGCGGCGGCCCACGGCATGGAGCTGCCGGTGGCCAAGGTGATCGAGATCATCACCGCCGCCAACCCGCTCACCTACGCCGGCCAGATCGTCCGCACCGCCGCCTATGAGGGCAAGCTCTGACCCCCCGCCGCCACCGGCGCCCCCTCAGTGGCGGTCGATATCCGCCACCTTCAGGATCATCAGAGAGTTGGTGTAGGTCCCCATGAGCGCCACCAGGTCCACCACCTCGCGCTCGCTCAAATGCTGGCGCAGCCGGGCGAAGGCAGCGTCGCTCACCCGGTGCTGGCGGATCAGTTCGCCGCAGAAATCATAGACGGCCGCCTGGTCGGCGCTCATCCCCGCGGGGCGGCGGCCCTTGGCCAGGGCGTCGACGGTGGCCTGCGGCACCCCGGCCTTGAGGGCGGCGGGTCCGTGGGAGCGGAACATGGCCGGGAAATCCCACTCGTGGGCCAGCCACAGGATGGCGATCTCCGCCAGGCCCAGCGACAGGGTCGGCGGATCGTCCGTCCCCGCCGCCGGAAACCCCGGATAGACCTTGGCGGCCACCGCGCCCAATGCGCCAGCCAGCCCCGGATTGCGCAGCATGACGGCGTCATAGCCGCTGGGACCGTAGCGTCCCGCCTCGATGGCCGCGGCGATGGCCGGTACGGCCCGCTGGGCGGGGGTCATCCGCTCGGGGGTCAGCGGCTCGAAGCGCGGGCCGGCCGCCTGGGCCGCCGCCGCCGAGGCGGTAAGGCCGCCGGCCACGGCCAGGCGCAGGGCGAAATCCTTCAGCGTCACGGCTTTGGTCCTCCTTCATTCGGCGCGAATGCGAGCCTGTGGCGCCTTGCGTGTCAAGGCGGCGGAAGGTTGGTGCGGCCACGCACGCTCCACTCTCCTACGCCAATCCCGGTCGCACAACTGTGCGAGGGGTTAATCCGCGCGTTTCGGGGTTTCGGCGCCGCCGAAGAGATTTGAACCACGAACCACACGAACCACACGAACGGGTGGGAGATCGCCGGCATCCCGGATTGGTCCCGATCCGGCCCTTGGCCGGATCCACTTGCAGCCGCCATCGACCCCAACCCATCCACGGCCCGTTCGTGTGGTTCGTGTGGTTCGTGTGGTTCGTGGTCAATCAAAGCGGCCTCGCCGCCCCACAGTCGCGCACAAACCCCTTGACAGCCGGCCCGATATGTGTTCTTCCTTCGTTCATGTCCGAGCCGCACGAAGCCCCCTGGCGCCACGACCTCATTCTGAATGAGATCGCCGGCCTGTGCCTCAACGTCGCCCGCGACCTCAGCCGCTGCGCCGAGGATGAATGCAATCCCGAGCGCAAGGTCAAACTCGCTGGCGCCCTGCACCAGATGTGCCGCTCGATCCGCCAGACGCTCGCCCTGCAGGCGAAGTTGGCGCGGCAGATGCGCCGC
>CAXNKO010000378.1:0-3106 GCA_964202685.1 Caulobacterales bacterium | reverse complement strand
CACCGACGAAGCCTGGATGGGCGACATCGAGCGACGGATGGACGAGGCCGGCGGCGTGCTGCCGGGCTCGGCCATGGGCGAGGCGTTCAACATTCTGCGGGCCAACGACCTGATCCTGTCGTTCTTCGTCAACAACTACCTGATGGGCCGCGAGCCCAAGGCCTTCGACCTGTTGTACTGGAACGCCGACCAGACCCGCATGCCCAAGGCGCTGGGCCTGTGGTACCTGCGCGCCTTCTACCAGCAGAACCAGCTGGCCCGTGGCGAGATGGAACTGGGCGGAGTGCGCCTGGACCTTTCCAAGGTGACGACGCCGCTGTTCATCCAGTCGTCGAAGGACGACCACATCGCCCCGGCCGCCAGCATCTATCGCGGCGCGCGGCTGTTCGGCGGGCCGGTGACCTTCATCATGGCCGGTTCCGGCCATATCGCCGGGGTGGTCAATCATCCGGACGCCAAGAAGTACCAGCACTGGACCAACCCGCAGACGCCGGAGACCCTGGAGGCCTGGAAGACCGGGGCCACGGAGAACCCCGGCTCCTGGTGGCCGGCCTGGGCCACCTGGCTGCACGCGCGCGCCGGCGAAATGATCCCTGCCCGCGATCCGGCCGCGGGGCCCCTGCCGGCCCTGGAGGATGCGCCGGGATCCTATGTGAAGGTGATGTCCCAGGCCTGAGCCGCGCGGCGGGTGGTAGGTGGCGACGCCGAAATAATCCTGGCGCTCTCCGCGGCTTAGGATCGATGATCCGCCGCTTAAGGGATTAGATCCGATGGCCTGGACCAAGTCGCCCATGAGCCTGGTGGGGCTGTTCGACGAGGCCTTGCCCGACGATCCGCGCATCGCCCGGCGCAAGATGTTCGGCTATCCGGCCGCCTTCGTGAACGGCCATATGTTCACCGGCCTGTTCCAGGACGACTTCTTCGTGCGGTTGTCGCCGGCCGACCATGTGGCGTTCACCGCCGCGTTCGGGCCCCGGCCCTTCGAGCCCATGCCCGGCCGGCCGATGAAGGCCTATGCCTGCCTGCCGGAAGAGGTGCTGGACGATCCGGAGATCCGCGGCGCCTGGATCGCCAGGTCCCTGGCCTTCACCGCCGCGCTGCCGCCCAAGGTTGCGAAGGCGAAGAAGGCTTAGGCGAATCCGCCGGGCGTGGCTTGTTCGCGCACCTCGCCTGGGCCAAAACCACGCCACACAACAGGGAGCGAGGCCATGGCCTTCAAGATCGATCAGTTCCGCGTCGATGGTAAGGTGGCGGTGGTCACCGGGGCCGGCGGACGGGGCAACAGCATCGGCCGGGCCTATGCGCTCGGCCTGGCCGGCGCCGGCGCCGCGGTGGTGGTGGCCGATATCATTGAGGCCGGCGCCAAGGCGGTGGCCGATGAGATCAACGCCGCGGGCGGCAAGGCCATCGCCGTCGGGGTCGACATCACCGACCCGGCCTCGGCGGCGGCCATGGCCCAGGCGGCGAAGGCGGCCTTTGGCGGCGTCGACATCCTGGTCAACAACGCCGCCCTGATGGTCGATCTGGACTTCGCCCCGGTGATGAGCACATCCGTCGCCGAGTGGAACCGGGTGATCGGGGTCAACCTCACCGGCGCGCTCAACTGCGCCCACGCCATCGTGCCGATGATGCAGGCGCGCGGGGGCGGAAAGATCGTCAACCAGGTGTCCGGCGGCGCCTATCCGGCCCAGGGGCTGTACGGCATCACCAAGATCGCCCTGGTGGGCCTGACCACCACGCTGGCCACCGAGCTTGGGCCGCACAATATCAACGTCAACGCCATTGCGCCGGGCGCCACCCAGTCCGACGCCGGCAAGGCGCTCACCGGCGCCGACTCCGACTTCACCAAGCGGATGGAGTCCCGGGTGCTGCTGCGCTTCCGCGGTCAGCCGGATGAACTGGTGGGGGCGCTAATGCTGCTGTGCTCGCCGGCCGGCGACTGGATGACCGGCCAGGTGCTGCACGTGGACGGCGGCTGGGTGGTGCGCAACTAGGCGTCCGCCGCTACCGCCGCCAGACCACGTCCCCATCGGCGCCCATGACGGCGTCACCTTCGGTCCCCACCGGCTCGACCGCGCCGCCGGCGTCGGGGGTGGCGGGCCGGTCATTGACCTGGCCCACCCCGACGATCACCGGGATGCGCGCCGCGTCGTTCATCCTGCTCATTTTCTCCCTACCGCGCCTTCCACACCGGCGGGCGCTTCTCGGCGAAGGCGCGGGGGCCTTCGCGGCCGTCCTCGGAGCGCATCAGGGCGCCGCCTTCCTTGCGGCTTTGCACCCACAGGGCTTCCTCGGCCGGCATGCGCCCGTCGATAATGCCGCGGGCCATGCGCTTGGAGGCCTGCACCGCCAGGGGGGCGTTGACGGTGATCCGCGCCGCCAGGGCGAGCGCCGCGTCCAGCAGCTGGCCGAAGGGAACCACGGCGTTGACCAGGCCCAGCTCCAGGGCTCGCTGAGCGCTGATCGGGTCGCCGGTGAGCAGCAGCTCCATGGCCAGCTTGGCCGGAACCTGGGTTCCGATGCGGAAGGTCCCGCCGGCCCCGGCCAGGATGCCGCGCTTGACCTCCGGCAGGCCGAACTGGGCGGTGTCGGCGGCCACCGCCAGGTCGCTGGCCAGCACCAGCTCCGTGCCGCCGCCGAAGGCCATGCCGTTCACCGCGGCGATGGTGGGCTTGGAGATGTTGTGGCTGACGTAGCCGGCGAAGCCCCAGGCGAATTGCACCGGGTCCTCGGGCACGTTGCGCACGCCGGTGGACAGCGCCTTCAGATCCGCCCCGGCGCTGAACGCCTTGTCGCCCGCCCCGGTGAGGATCACCGCCCGGCAATCCGGATCGGCGTCGGCGTCCTCCAGCGCATGGCCCACGGCCAGGGTCACCTCCAGGTTCACCGCGTTGCGCGCCGCGGGTCGGTTGAGGGTGATGATCATCACGCGTTCGCGGCGTTCGACCAGGACGACGGGGGCGGATGCGGTCATGGGGATTCCTCTTGGGTGGCGGCGACAGGCATTCGGGGCGGTTTTGATCGTTGACTTCACGCTAACACAACACCCCAGCCTCGCCATTGACCCGCCGGCGCGCCTGGCGGCCCTTGCCGGATGCGGCGGGGC
>CAXNKO010000377.1:0-3118 GCA_964202685.1 Caulobacterales bacterium | reverse complement strand
TCTTCGTCCCGCTGGGCATGCTGGGCTTCAACTACCGCGAGATCCGCCAGGCCTTCATCGACATGGAGCAGATGGTGTCGCTGGCCGCGGTCAGGCCGGACATCATCGACTCCGCCCAGGCCCGCGACCTGCCGCCGCCGAGCGGCAAGGGGGCGGAGGTGGCGTTCGAGGCGGTGGACTTCCGCCATGACGCCCGCTCGGTGGGCCTGCGCGAGGTGAGTTTCCACATCCCGGCCGGGACCACCACGGCCCTGGTGGGTCCATCCGGCGCGGGCAAGACCACCGCGGTGCGCCTGACGCTGCGACTGCTCGACCCCCAGGGCGGCCAGGTGAGGCTGGACGGCATGGACCTGAGGGATATCCGCCAGGAGTGCCTGCGCCGCGCCATCGCCCTGGTGCCGCAGGACGTGGCGCTGTTCAACGACAGCCTCTACGCCAACATCGCCTTCGCCCGGCCGGACGCCGGGGCCGCCGAGGTGCGGGCCGCGGCCGAGGCGGCGGAACTCGGCCAGTTCATCGACAGCCTGCCCGAGGCCATGGCCACCCTGGTGGGCGAGCGGGGGCTGAAACTGTCCGGCGGTGAGCGCCAGCGGGTGGGCATCGCCCGCGCCCTGCTGGCCAATCCGCGCCTGCTGGTGCTCGATGAGGCGACCAGCGCCCTGGACGGCCCCACCGAGGCCGCCATCCAGGCGACCCTGCGCAAGGTCAAGGCCGGCCGCACCACCCTGGTGGTGGCGCATCGGTTGTCGACCATCGTCGACGCCGAGCAGATCCTGGTGCTGCGGCGCGGCCGGATCGTCGAGCGGGGAACCCACGCCGAACTGCTGGCCAACGCCGGCGAGTACGCCGCGCTCTGGCGGCGTCAGACCCGCGAGGCCTGACGCCTCACTCGGCCGCGCGGCGCAGGTCGTCGTCGGGTCCGGCCTTGGCGGCGGGTTTCGCGCCCCGGCCGGTCAGCCGGCGCCAACGCTCCGACAGCACCTTGGGCGCGGCCAGCAGCACCGGGGTCAGGATCAGCGTCAGCAAGGTCGAGAAGCTCAACCCCCAGACCACGGCGCTGGACAGCTGCACCCACCATTCCGAGCCCGGCGCCTTGTACTCGATATGACCCACCGCGAAGTTGGGATGCAGCTGGAACATCAGCGGAAACAAGCCCGCCACCGTCACCACCGTGGTCAGCATCACCGGCCGGAACCGCTGGGCGGCGGCGCGCACGGCCGCGTCGTCCGCCTCATAGCCGCCGCGTTTGAGCTGGTAGAAGGTGTCCACCAGCACGATGTTGTGGCCCACCACCACCCCGGCCAGGGCCACCACCCCGGTGCCCATCATGATCACCGAGACATAGTCGAAGGCGCCCAGCAGGTTCACCTGGATGCCCAGCAGCACGCCGATGGTCGACATGGCCACCGCCGAGAGCGTCACCGCCACCCCATAGAAGCTGTTGAACTGCCACAGCAGGATGACGCCCATCATGAACAGCGAGGCGGACATGGCGACGGCGAAGAAGCCCTGCGCCTTCTGGCCCTCCTCGTCGGCGCCGCTGAAGTTCCAGCGCACCGAGGGGTCGATGGGCGCGGTCTCCAGCCAGGGCCGCAGTTGGGCGATCTTCTGGTTGCCGCCGATGGCCTCGACCGTGTTGGCCTGGATGATCACCACCCGCTGGCCGTTGCGGCGCTGGATCGAGGTGACCTGCTGGGCCGCCACCGGCTTGACGAAGTAGCTGGCCGGCACCGGGCCGAGGGCGGTGGGGATCTTCAGCGAGTCGAAGGCGCTCATGTTGCGCGCCGCCGGCGGGAAGCGGACCCGGATGTCCAGTTCGTCCTCGGCGTCGTCGGGGCGGAAGCGGCCCACCAACACGCCATCGGTGACGAACTGAATCGATTGGCCGACGGTCTGCACATCGACCCCGTAGCGGCCAGCGGCCTCGCGGTCGATGGCCAGGTTCCACTCGATGCCGGGAGAGGTACGGTTGTCTTCCAGCTCGATGATCTGCGGGTCCGCCGCCATCTTGGCCTTCACCAGTTCGGCGGCCGCGTTCAGGTGGGTGGCCTCGACGCCGCGCAGCTCCACCTGGATGTCCTTGCCCTGGGGCGGGCCGCCCTGGGGTTCGCGCACCTCGACGTGCAGGCCAGGGATTTCGCCGATCCGACCTCGCACCGCGCGCGAGATGTCCTTGCCGCTGAGGCCCATAGCCTGGCGCGCCTCGAAGTCGAGGAAGTCTACCTCGATCCGGCCGATGGTGTCGTTGGGCGCGGCGTTGGGACCGCCGCCGGGAATGAACGTCCCGGCGCGGACGTACATCGAATCGACGCCCTTCAAGCCGACGATCCGCGCCTCCGCCTGGCGGACCAGCCGGTCCTGCGCCTCTGGCGAGAGATTGCCCCGCGCCTTGACGAACACGGTGACGGACTCGGGTTCCTGGTCGAACATGAACTCGGTGCGGTGCGGGGTGCTCTGGAACCAGAACGCAATCGCCGCCATCACCGCGATCGCCACCAGCATCACCCGCAGCGGATGCCGGCCCAGCACCGTCAGCCCGCGGGCGTAGCGGCCCATGAAGCCGCGCATCTGCCGCGGATCCCCATGTTCGGACTTCTCGATCTCGGCCAGGGCCTCGGCGTCCACCGCCGTGTCGCGGCCGGCCAGCGACCCCAGCGCCGGGGTGAACACCAGGGCCACGAAAATCGAGGCGCCGAGCACGAAGAACAGCGTGATCGGCAGAAAGCTCATGAATTTGCCCGGCACCGAGTTCCAGAACAGAAACGGCAGGAAGGCGCACAGCGTGGTCAGCGTGCCGTTCAGCACCGGCCAGAACATCCGTTTGGCGGCGGCGGCGAAGGCGTCGGCCTTCGGCAGGCCCTCGGCCATCTTGCGGTCGGCGTATTCGATCACCACGATGCCGCCGTCGACCAATATGCCCACGGCCAGCACCAGGCCGAACAGCACGACGATGTTCAGCGTCAACCCCATGGCGTTCATCATCAGGAAGGCCAGCAGGAAACAGGCGGGGATCGCCACCCCCACCATCAGCCCGTGCCGCACCCCCAGGCTCCAGACCACGATCAGGGTGACCAGCAGGGTCGCCAGCAGCAGGCTCGACTGCAGCAGGCTCAACGAG
>CAXNKO010000376.1:0-3126 GCA_964202685.1 Caulobacterales bacterium | reverse complement strand
CGGATCCAGCGCCACGCTGCGCCGGCCGTGACCCAGCGCCACCTGGGCGGACTCGATGGTCGGCCGCTCCAGGGCCAGGAACGCCCGCATGGCCTCCTCCCAGGCCGAGACGCTGGCGGGGTTGCGGCGCAAGCGCTCGAACTCGGCGTCCACCACCGCGTCGCCCAGCGCCGCGGCGATCTGGCGGATCAGAACGTCCTGCAGGTCGAACAGCGCCTCCACCGGCCGATCGTACTTGTCGGCCCAAACATGGCTACCGGTGGCCCCGTCGATCAGCTGCGCCGTCACCCGCAGCCGCTCGCCCACGCGCCGCACGCTGCCCTCCAGCACGAAGTCGCAGCCGAGGTCGGCCGCCACCGCGCGCACATCCGGCGAGCGGTTCTTGTAGGCGAAGGTGGAGGTTCTCGAGATCACCGTCAGGGTCGAGCTCAGCGACAGGCCGGTGATCAGGTCCTCGACCATGCCGTCGGCGAACACCTCGTCGGCCGCCTGCTGAGACAGGTTGGCGAAGGGCAGCACGGCGATGGTCGCCCCGCCGGCGCGCGACGGGGTCGGGGCCGCCTCGTGCCGGGCCGCCTCGGCGCCGGCGTTCCAGGCCAGCCAGACCGCAGACGCGAACAGGATCAGGAGTCCGATCATCGCCGCGTCGTCCGACCAAGACGGCAGATTCAGCGCCTTGGTGAGCAGGATGGCCGCGGGCGCCAGCACCGAGGCCACGGCGACATAGGCCAGCGCCACCGGCAGCACGCGCCGCCGCCACAGCCCTCGCAGTAATCCCGACACCCCGCGCAACGGCCTGCTCCCTACACCGCGCCGTCGTTTCTAGACCGCAGCGTGCGGTTGCGCCAGGATCGGTCAGCTCCGCGTGTTCGGCGCAGCGGTCCGCGCCCAGGCGGCCTGGAACCCCTCCACGGCGCGGGTTCCCATGGGCTCGGGGATATTGGCGGCGATGGCCCGGGTCCAGGTCTGGACCCGGGCGTCGGGGTTGAGGTCGCGCACCCGCTGGGCCGCGGCGACGGCGGCGGCCATGTCGCCGCGGATGGCCTGGACGGCGGACAGCGCCAGCCAGGCCTGCTCGAAAGCCGGATCGCCGGTGGCCGAGCGCATCAGCATCTCACAGGCCTGGTCCAGGCGGCCGAGCGCCAGGTGGGCCAGGCCGCGGAACAGATAGCGGGTGTTCAGCCAGATGGAATTGGGGGCCAGGCGCTCCTCCTCGTCATAGTAGGCGAAGGCCTCGGCCGGGCGGCCGCTGCGGAACAGGGCGCTGCCGACGCTGCCGTGGGCGTAGGCGTCGTTGGGATTGAGCTCCAGGGACCGCAGGCCGTGGCGCAGCCCCTCCTCGGCATGGCCCATGTGCGCCAGGCTGGCGCAGGCGAAGCTGAGCACCCGGGGATCATCGGGCGCCAGGCCCACGGCGATGCGGCAATGTTTGACCGCCGCCTCCCGATTGAGGCCGCCGGGCCCCTCCCCCAGCATCTGGGCGGCGGTGGACAGCGCCATGGCCAGGCGGGCGTGGCCGAGCGCAAACTGAGGTTCGATCTCGATGGCGTTGCGCGCATGCTGGATCGAGGCCGACAGGCCCGCCAGGCGGGGCCGCTCGTACAGATAGGTGGAGCGCATCGCCTCTTCCCAGGCGGTGACGCTGGTGGTGCGCCGGGCCTGGATGACCTCGGCCCGGTCGATCTCGGCGTGCAGCGCCGCGGCGATCTCCCAGACCAGATCGTCCTGCAGCGTGAACAGCTCGGCCACCGGCCGATCGTATTTCTGCGCCCACAGGTGGCCGCCGCTGCCGGTGTCGATGAGCTGGGCGGTGACCCGCAGCCGGTCGCCGGCGCGCCGCACGCTGCCCTCCAGCACGAACTGGGCGCCCAGGGCCTCGCCCACCTCGCGCACGTCCGGGGAGCGGTTCTTGTAGGCGAAACTGGAGGTGCGCGAGATCACCCGCAGGCCGGGATTCATCGACAGGCTGGTGATCAGCTCCTCGACCATGCCGTCGGCGAACACCTCGTCGGCGGCTTCGCGGGAGAAATTGGCGAAGGGCAGCACGGCGATACTGGGCGCTTCCCCGGCGGTCCTGGCCGCGCCGCGCCGGGCGGGGGCCGCCGGTCGCGCCTGGGACGCCCAGGCCAGGATCAGGGCCACCGGAAACCCCAGCATCAGCAGCACCAGGATCAGCTTGGCCAGCCAGGCCGGCATCGCCAGGGTCTGGCCGACGTTGATCGCCACCTGGAACAGCGCCCAGCCGCCGGCGGCATAGGCCGCGCCGATCCGCACCACCCGGTGGCTCCACAGCTCCGCCAGGTATTTTCCCACTGACTCCACGCGCGCCTCGCGATCGCCGACGCGGCAAACTAGCCCGCCGCGGCCCCGCTGGCCAATACAGCCGCGCGGATTGAACTCGGGCCGGCCGCTCCCCATCTAGCCCCTGTCCGGCAGGCCGCGCCTCAAGAGGGCGGTCTTGCGGCGGGTCGCTTGACGAGGACTCATTGGATGAACAGGTCGATACTGTTCGACAGCCCCTTCCTGCTCGGCTTCGAGCATACCCGGGCGCTGGCCGAACGCGCCGCCAAGGCCGCGGCGGAGAGCTATCCCCCCTACAACGTCGAAGACCGCGGCGACGGGCGGCTGCGGATCACGCTCGCTGTCGCCGGGTTCACCCCCGACCAGCTGCAGGTGACCCTGGAGAACCGGCAACTGGTGATCCTGGGCAAGCGCGACGAGGGCAAGGCCGAGGAGGCCTATCTGCACCGCGGCATCGCCGCGCGCGGCTTCCAGCGCAGCTTCGTGCTGGCCGACGGGGTCATCCCCCAGGGCGCGGTTCTGGAGCACGGCCTGCTGCACATCGATCTGGCTCAGCCCGAGCCCGAGCGGCTGGTGCAGCGCATTCCGATCCGGACCGCCGGTTGAACCGGCGCGGTTCCGGAACGTTCAAGTCATAGGAGGTGGTCGTGATGACACCGACGCAACAGACCCTGACGACCGAAGCCTTCGCCGCCCTGGGCGGCCCGGACCTGGTCTATGTGCGCCCGGTGAAGGCCGCGGAGATTCTCGCCAGCACGCCGGCCGCGCAGATCGAAGGGATCGAGCTCGACCCTGAACAGACGCTCTACGCCGTCCACCGCGCCG
>CAXNKO010000375.1:0-3127 GCA_964202685.1 Caulobacterales bacterium | reverse complement strand
CTTCACGGTTCCGTCGCGCAGGGACATGATCCGCGCGCCGGGCCCCTCGGTCAGCGCCTCCGGCAGCGGGAAAAACCCGGGGGCGGCGAAGTCGTGGTTGAACTTGGCGGCGATGTCGCGGGTCAGCTCCAGGTGCTGGCGCTGGTCCTCGCCCACCGGCACGTGGGTGGCCTTGTAGACCAGGATGTCGGCGGCCTGCAGCACCGGATAGGCGTAGAGGCCGACGCTTTCGCGCTCCTTGTGCTTGCCGGCCTTGTCCTTGAACTGGGTCATGCGGTCGAGCCAGCCCAGGCGGGCCACGCAGTTGAAGATCCAGGCCAGCTCCAGGTGTTCGGGAACCGCGGACTGGGGGAAGATCGTGGCGACCGCGGGGTCGAGGCCGGCGGCCAGATAGGCGGCGGCGATCTCCCGGGTCTGGGCGGCGAGGTTGGCCGGCTCCTGCCAGACGGTGATGGCGTGCAGGTCGGCCACGAACACGAAGGTCTCGTATTGCGACTGCAGGCGGGCGAACTTCACCAGGGCGCCCAGGTAATTGCCCAGGTGCAGGGCGCCGGAGGGCTGCACGCCGGAGAGCACGCGGGGCTTTCCCGTGAAGGGGGCGGCGGGTTGGTCGGTCATGGGATCAGGCTTCTTGGCGGGAGGGCGCGGACGCGCGGGCGCGCGGATCGGACGCGATCAGGCGCCGCGCCATCGTCCGTCAGGGGGTCCGCCAGAGGCCATGGCGCGGCCATAACGCCTCCTCCGCCTCAGGGCAAGTCGGGGTCGGGCGCCACGGGCAGGCCGTTGCGCCGCTTGAACGCCGCGCGGACCTCCGCCGGCGTCACCCCGCCGCAGGCGAACAGCAGCGCCGGATAGAGCGCCGCCCCCGCCGCGGTCACCGCCAGCACGCCCATTTCCTTGGCCAGTCCACCCACCAGGGGGGCGGTGGCGATCAGGGCCTCGAGCTGCGGCCGCATGTGCGTCGCCGCCAGCAGCAGCGCGCCCAGGGCGCCGCTGGCCGCCGCCACCCGGCCCATCCGCGTCCAGGCCAGCGCCGAGGGACGATAGGCCTCGATACGGGCCAGCTTCAGGGCCATCTGGCCGACCGTGATCCAGGTGGCCAGGCTGGTGGCGATGGCGATGCCCTGGAAGCCCAGGGTGTGGAACAGGGTCACGCCCAGGGCGATGTTCACCCCCACCGAGATCATCGAGTAGCGCATCGGGGTTATGGTGTCGCCGCGGGCGAAGAACGCCGGCTGCAGGATCTTCACCAGCACGAAGGCCGGCAAGCCCCAGCCGTAGTGGAACAGGATCATGGCGCAGGCCGCCGCGTCCTGGCGGGTGAAGGCGCCGCGGGTGAACAGGCCTTCCACCAGATAGCTGGGCATCGCCATCAGCGCCGCTGCGGCCGGGAGGCTGAGCGCCAGGGCGAACACCAGCCCCTGGTCGCTGGCCGCCTGGGCGTCGCCACGGTCGCCGCGCTGGAACGCCTGGGCCAGCCTGGGCAGCAGCGCCACGCCGATGGCGGTGCCCACCAGGCTGAGCGGCAGCTGGTAGAACCGCTCCGCCACATTCAGCCAGGTGCGCATCCCGGCCACGGAGCTGGCCAGCATGGCCGACACGAACAGGTTTATCTGCGTGGCGCTGGAGGCGACGATGCCCGGCAACATGCGCCGGGCCAGCACATGCATGTCGGGGGTGAACCGCAGGTGGCGCGGGTGGATCCGCGCGCCGGCGCGGTGCGCCCCCCACCAGCACAGGGCGGCCTGCATCACCCCGGAGACCACCGCCGCCCAGGACGCCGCGTAGGCGGCGTGAACCGAGTCCTTCTGCGGCAGCACGGCGGCCAGCATCACCACGTTCTGCACCGCGGGATAGAGGCCGTAGATCACGAAGCGGCCGCGCGCGGTGAGCACGCCGGCGAACAGCGAGGCGATCACCACCAGGGGCAGGTAGGGCATGGTGATCTGGGTGAGGATCACCGCCAGCTTGAACTTGGCCGGCGTCGCCAGGAAGCCGTAGCTGTAGACCCGCATGATCCACGGCATGGCCAGCTGGCACAGCACCGTCAGGGCGACGGTGACCGCCGCCATGCTGGCCAGGGCGTCGGCGGCGTAGCGGTCGGCGGCGGCCTGGCCCTCGCCTTCCAGCCGCTTGGCGTATTCCGGCACGAAGGAGGCGGCGAAGGCGCCCTCGGCGAACATGCGCCGGAACAGATTGGGGAAGGCCAGGGCGGTGTAATAGGCGTCGGCGGCGATGGTCTGGCTGGCGCCCATCTTGGCGGTGATCACCAGGTCCCGGGCCAGGCCCAGAAACCGGCTGACCAGGGTCAGGGCCGAGAAGATCATCGACGAACGGATCACGCTCGGCCTGCGCGGCGCGGGCGTCGAATCATCGGCGGGCGGCTTATCGGTCACGGAGAGGTTCTACCGCGCGACACTGGCCCGCGCGCGCTGCATTTTCGGGCGCCGGGCGTCCTGCGGGCCGGTGTCCGGGTCGTCGAGCGCCTCGATCAGGGCGGCCTTCAGCGCATTCATCTTGCCTGGGTCCGACAGCTTGCGGCCGTCGGGGCCCACCACATAGAAGGCGTCCACGGCGCGTTCGCCATAGCCGTGGATGTGGGCCGAATGGATCGACAGGCCGGCGTCGGCGATGGCCCGGGCCAGGGCCTCCAACAGGCCCGGACGGTCGCGGCCGGAGGCTTCCACCACCGTGCTCGACTCCGAGGCTTCGTTGTCCAGCATCACCGTCGGCGTGATGGCGACGGCCGCGGAGCGGCCGAGATCGGCGGGCCGGCGCGGTTCGCCGATCAGGACTTCGCCGCGGCCCGCGGCGGCCAGGCTTTCGGTGAGCTTCCTCAGCGCCTCGGGGCTGTCGGCGCCGAACGGCTGGCCGCCGATGTCCTGCACATAGAAGACGTCCAACGCCTGGCCCCGGATGGAGGTGAACACCCGCGCGCCCATCACATTGGCCCCCATCGCCCGGATGGCGCCCGCCAGGTCGGCGAACAGCCGCACGCGGTCCCGAACCGCCACCACCACCTCGGCGGCGTTGAGGCCGGTATTGACCCGGCCCACCGCCGCCGCGCCGCCGCCGAGCTCCGCCTGGCGGGCGAGGGCGGCGTGTTCCCGCAGCTCGGCGGGGGTGA
>CAXNKO010000374.1:0-3133 GCA_964202685.1 Caulobacterales bacterium | reverse complement strand
GAAGCCAAGGCGGCCGGCACCAAGGTCGATGCGCCGTTCGAATTGATCTGCCGCGACAACATGTGGGCGAACACGGCCGAGACCTGCGAGGCCATTCACGCCATGTATAAGGCGGTCGGCCTTAACGTCACTTTGAAGATGCTTGAAATCAGCCTGTGGAACGACTTCAACGCCCATCCCAACAAGGGCAAGTACACGCCGGCGGGCGACACCAAGGCTGCCGAGCGTGCACCCGTTCTGCTCGGCCATCAGCACGACAACAACGTCGGCGATCCCGTCTTCTCCATGTTCAACAAATATGGCTGCACGGCCCAGACCTCGGGTCACTGCGTTCCTTCGTTGGACGAGTTGATCGCCAAGGCCTCGATCACTCCGACGAGCCCGGAGCGCGTGAAGCTGTGGGAAGAAACCATGCGGGTCGTTCACGAAGACCTGGTCGGTGAAGTCTACCTGTTCCACATGGTCGGCTTTGCCCGCGTCAGCCCGAAGATCAACTTCAAGCCGACGGCGGCGACCAACAGCGAAGTCCTGCTTGAGCAGATCACGTTCAAGGAAGACCTTCTTCGCATAAAATGTTATGAAGGCGGCGGCCGGGACACCGGTCGCCGCTTTTTTTGTCCCGGCCCCGACCCCACCCCAGGCCTTGGGAGGCCATCATGGCATCGCCCGCCCTTCCGCAACTATCCCACAGCGGCGTTTATGCCCACGACGTCGACAGGCTGGTGGCCTTCTACCAGCGGATGGTCGGCCTGGTGGTCTCCGACCGCGGTATCAGCGGCAACGGCGCCGACATCGCCTTCCTGACGGCGGCGGTGGAACACCATCACCAGCTCGTCATCGTGTCGGGTCGCGCCCCGGACGGGGTCAGCACCGTCAATCAGCTCTCCTTCAAGGTTGCCGGTCTCGATCCGCTCAAGGATGCGCTCCAGCGCGTCCGCGCCGCTGGCATCGCCGATGTCCGCCAGGTCACCCACGGCAACGCGCTCTCCATCTATTTCCCCGACCCCGAGGGCAACCGGGTGGAGATCTACATGGACACGCCCTGGTACGTGCCGCAGCCGCACGGTGCCCCGGTCGACCTCGACGTGCCCAATGACCGGATCATGGCCTGGAACGAAGCACACTGCCGCGCCACGCCGGGCTTCATGCCGTTGAAGGATTGGCAGGCCGACATCGAACGCCGGCTGCGCCGCGAAAGTTGATCCGCCGTCGCTAAACATCATCCTCACCCTGAGGAGCCGGCTCAGCCGGCGTCTCGAAGGGTGGGCCGCCGGTACGATGGTTGCCCATCCTTCGAGACGCACCTTCGGTGCTCCTCAGGATGAGGGTTTGGGAAAGGACCGATTAAACCTCCGTCCGCTGCCTGTGCTGTAGCGATGGAAAGGCCCACGAAGGGGAGACGAACCGATGACCGACAAGCGCCGCAGTTTTTACGGCTGGGGATACGATAAAGACGCCGTCGATGCCGACGAACTGGCCTGGTTCGAAAAGACCTGGGCCGGCCTGTTCAAGGTCGATGGCTTTTCGCCCGCCGCCATGCCGCGCGAGGCCGATATCCAACTGCGCGCCCCGCGCGTCGCCATCCCGGCTTCGTTGCAGGCTTACGTCACCGCCGACAAGTACGAACGCCTGTTCCACAGCTTCGGCCGTTCGGTCCACGACCTGGCGCGCATGATCCATCGCAAGGATTTTTCCAATCCGCCCGATGCCGTCGCCTTTCCTCGCACCGAGGCGGAGATTTCGGCCGTGCTCGACTGGTGCGGCTCCAACGACCTATCGGCGATTCCCTTCGGCGGCGGTTCCAGCGTGACCGGTGGCGTCAATCCCACCACCGATCCGCGCTACAAAGGAGCCGTGACCATCGATCTCAAGCACTTCGACAAAGTGCTGGAAATCGACAAGACCTCGCAGGCCGCCCGCGTCCAGGGCGGCGTGCTTGGCCCCGATCTCGAGCGCCAGCTGCGCCCGAGCGGCCTGACCATGCGCTTCTTCCTGCAGGCCTGGGAATTCTCCTCGCTCGGCGGCTGGATCGCGACGCGCGCCGCCGGCCATTTCGCCACCGTTTACAGCCAGATCGACGACCATGTCGAAAGCCTGCGCGTCGTCACGCCCGCCGGCCTCATCGCCTCGCGCCGCCTGCCGACCTCCGGCGCCGGCCCCAACCCGGATCGCCTGTTCCTCGGCTCCGAAGGCGCCCTCGGCATTATCACCGAAGCCTGGGTGCGGCTGCACCGCCGCCCGACCATCCGGCTGTCCACCACCGTCAACTTCCGCGACTACGAGAAAGCCTGCACCGCCGTGCGCGAGATCACCCAGGCCGGCCTCTATCCCGCCAATGCCCGCCTGTTGGAGCGCGGCGAGGCGCTGTTCACCGAAGCCGGCGACGGCACCTCCGACGTTCTCGTGCTGACCTTCGAGTCGGCCGATCATCCGTTGGAGCCCTGGATGGATCGCGCCTTGGAGATCTGTGCCGGCCACGGCGGCGTCTGGGACAAGGACGCCTTGGAAATGGAAGACGCCCAGCGCACGGGTGCGGCCGGCAACTGGCGCAACAAATTCCTGCGCGGCCCTTACCTGCGTGAACACGCCATCGCTCGCGGCGTCATGCGCGACACGGTGGAAAGCTGCATCACCTGGGACCGCTATCTGGATTTCCAGGAACAGGTGAAGAAGAAGACGCTACAGGCCATCCGCGAGGTGACGGGGCGGGCAGGGACCTGCACCGTGCGCTTCACCCACCTCTACCCCGACGGCCCGGCGCCCTATTTCACCTGGCATGCCTTGGGCGACAAAGCCAAGCTGGTCGAACAGTTCTGGGCGATCAAATCGGCCGCCTCGCAAGCGATGATCGACGCCGGCGGCACCATCACCCATCACCACTCCTTGGGCCGCGACCACCGCACCTGGTACGACCAAGACCGCCCCGACCTGTTCGCCGCCAGCCTGCACGCGGTCAAAAAACGCCTCGACCCGAAAATGATCCTCAACCCGGGGATCCTGATCGATCCGTGAGGGCTGCCGGCCCATTTTTCGAGACGGGCCTTCGGCCCTCCTCAGGATGAGGAAAAATGATAAAAGCAACCTCATCCTGAGGAGCCCCCGCAGGGTGCGTCTCGAAGGATGGGCAGCCTGA
>CAXNKO010000373.1:0-3134 GCA_964202685.1 Caulobacterales bacterium | reverse complement strand
GGATCGCCAGCAGCAGCGGCAAGGTGGCCTTGCCCTCGCGGAAGTCGTCGCCGGGATTCTTGCCCAGGGTCGCGCTAGCGCCGGAATAGTCCAAGGCGTCGTCCACCAGCTGAAAGGCCAGGCCCACCTGCTGGCCATAGCGGCGTAGGGCCTGGCGCTGTTCGCGCGGCGCGCCGGCCGAGACCGCGCCGGCTTCGGCGGCGGCGGCGAACAGCTCGGCGGTCTTGGCCTGGATGATCCGCAGGTAGGTGGCCTGATCCAGGTCCAGATCGTGGGCGCGGGTGAGCTGCAGCACCTCGCCCTCGGCGATCACCCGGCTGGCGCGGGCCAGGATTTCCAGGGCGGCCATGGCGCCGGCCTCTACCATCAGCTCGAAGGCGCGGGCGAACAGGAAGTCCCCCACCAGCACGCTGGAGGGCGCCCCCCAGATCAGGTGGGCCGCCACCCGGCCGCGGCGCAGCTCGGAGGAATCCACCACGTCGTCGTGCAGCAGGGTGGCGGTGTGGATGAACTCCACCGCCGCGGCCAGCTTCAGGCAGGCGTCGTCCCGGGCCCCGCACAGCCTAGCCGACGCGATGGTCAGCAGCGGCCGCAGCCGTTTGCCCGAGGAGCCGATCAGATGTTCGGCCAGGGCCGGGATCACCGGCACCTCGCTCTGCATGCGTTCGCGGATCAGGGCGTCGACGCCGGCCATGTCGGGACCGGCCAGCCGCAGCAGCCCGTCGATGGAAACCGGCATGGGGGCGACGGCAGCGTCCACGGACCAGGAACTCCTCTACGGCTGGCAACTCTTAGCGCCTTACGCGGTTGCGGGCGACAATGCTGACGCGATAGGGGACGGTCAAGGCGAGCCGACGCCCCGGACGGACCCCGGCCGATGAGCGAAACCACCGAAGACCGGATGCTGGGGGGGCGGCTGATGTTGCGCCAACCGGCCCGCGGCTATCGCGCCGGGCTGGACGCGGCGCTGCTGGCGGCGGCCTGCGACGCGGACGGCCGGGTGCTGGAGGCGGGCTGCGGGGCCGGCGCGGTGCTGCTGGCCGCGGCGGCGCGCCGGCCGCGGGCGCGGTTCACCGGCCTGGAGCGCGATCCCGCCGCCGCCGAACTGGCCCGGGTCAATGTCGGCCTGAATAACCTGGCGGAGCGGGTGGAGATCCGCGCCGGCGACATCGCCCACGGCTTCGCCGCCCTGAAGCTTGCTCCCTTCGACGCGGCCCTGGCCAACCCGCCGTTCTTCGACGATCCCGCCGCCTTGCGCGGGCCCGCGCCGGCCAAGCACGGCGCCTGGCTGGCCGACGACGGGCTGGCCGGCTGGGCCAGTTTTTTGCTTAAGGCGGTGCGCGAGGGCGGGACCCTCACGCTCATCCACCGGGCCGACCGGCTGGGCGACCTGCTGGCGCTGCTGGGGCCCAAGGCGGGGTCGTTCCAGGTCCGCCCAATCCACCCGTTCGCCGACGCCCCAGCCAAGCGGGTGCTGGTGCGCGCCGTGAAGACTGGCCGGGCGCCGCTGCAGCTGCTGCCGGCGCTGACCCTGCACCCGCGCGAGGGCGCTAAGCATACCGAGGAAGCCGAGGAGATCCTGCGCGGCGAGGCGGCGCTCAACTGGCGCTGAGGCCGCCTACGACCGCGAGGCTTCGCCGCGCGCTCAGCCGCCGCCGAACTTGTACCTTAGACGCAGGCCGTACATGCGCGGCGGTCCATAGCTGACGGTATGGAACCCTGGCGCGGAGCCCGACAGGGTGGAAGACACCTTGTAGACCTTGTCGGTGAAGTTCTCCACGAAGGCGGTGAGCGTGACCGGCTTGCCCATGACCTCGCGCCAATCGAGGCTGGCATTGGCGACGCCGTGGGAGTCCAGCACCTTCAAGCCGACCTTGTAGTCGTCGACCCAGTAGTAGTCGGCGTGCAGGTTGAACGTCCCCATCTCATCGGAGCCAACCGGCAGGCGCCAGTCCGCGCCCAAGCCGTAGCTCCACTTCGGCGCATTTTCCGCGCTCGACTGAGAAACCGCCGCCAACACGCCGGGCGCCGCCCCACCGCCTAGCTTGAAGTTCAGATGCGACAACGAATAGGAGATGGAGATGTCTCGGCTGAAGAATATTGACCCATCCACCTCCAATCCCTTCACCGTCGCGCCGCCATTGTTGATGAACAGCGTCGTGTTCGACGGATCGTTCGCCGGATTGTTGTCGCGGTCGGTGTTCGGCGGGATGCCGGTGACGGCGCGCTGAAAGTTCTTATACTTGTCATGGTAGACGGCGATATTCAGCACGCCGGCCATGTCGCCGGAGCGCCAATTGGTTTTGAGGCCGACTTCGAAATCCTGCACCGTTTGCGGCGCATAGGATTGGAAGCCAGCCAGCGCGCCGCCCAACTGCGGTGTGTTCAGACCGCCGCTTCGATAACCTTTCCGCGCCACGCCGTAGACGAACACATTTGGGTTGATCTTGTAGTCGAGCCCGGCGTTCCAGGTCGTGGCGCTGAACTTCACCTTGCCGCGCGAATAGCCCGCGACGGTCCCGACGTTCTTCAGGCAGGCCTTGGTCCCGTCCGGCGGCGTCGCATTGTAGGGGAAGATGTTGGCGGAGCATGCGGCCTGCTCATCCGACGTCCGTCGGGCGCCGAGCGTGGCGCTCAATCCGTCCATCGCCCCGTCGAAGTGATAGATCAGCTGACCGAAGAAGGCGTGGGTGGTGTCCTCGCTCTGGGCCAGAGCGATCGCCGAGCCGGGGTTGAATCCGGGACCCAGCAGCGCCGAAAGCGGTGTGCCCTGGGGCAGACCGGGAACCGCGAACAGCGTGCCGATGTTGGCGGGCCGAGAAGACGGTGTCAGATAGAGTTTCGGGTCGCGGTAGGCATCAAACGAGAGATACAAAGCGCCGGGTTGCCGATTTTGCAGATAGAAAGCACCGGCTAACCAGTCAACCTTCTCATCCATGAACGTGCCGCTAAATTGGATTTCCTCACTAAATTGACGATCCTTGCGGCTATTCACAACTTGCAGCAATATGAACGGAAGTCCGTCTGTCATATTGTTGTTGTAAAGATTGCTGGCGCGATATCCGATGATGTTTTTTATCTTGACGGCACCGAGTTCAATTTCCGTGGTGTTCGAAATGCCCCAGATCTTGTCG
>CAXNKO010000372.1:0-3135 GCA_964202685.1 Caulobacterales bacterium | reverse complement strand
TTCGCAGGTGACGCGGATCATGCCGACGTCCTCCACCATTTCGCCCCGCTCCGCTGGCTCAAAGGAGGCCAGGACGGAGGCGATGCGGTCCTGGGAACAGCGGCACAGCGCCTGCAGCGGCCTGGCCTCGAACACCCGCACGCCGTCCTCGTGGAACAGCCGGAACAACAGCTGCTCCGCCGCCAGCAGCGGGTCGATCAGCTCGTCCTCGCCCAGGGTCTCGAACAGCGCCTGGGTGCGGGTCCAGGCCTCGGCGGTGGCGCCGCGGGCCGCGTCCTCGGCGATGTTCTGGATCAGCATGCCGCCTGCCCGCCAGCGGTCGCCGTCGCCGGAATTGGCCCGCCCCACCGCCAGCCGCACCCGGGTGGGGGTCTGTTCGGACTGAACGAAATACTGCTCGGCGCAGAGCGCCAGGGTCTCGCCCTCGATGGCGGTGACCCCCTGGTAACGCTCCATGTCCGCGCCCTGGTCCACGGTCATGATGAACAGGCCCGTTCCCAGCAGCGCCCGCGCGCCCGGCCGCACGAAACCCGCCTCCAGTTCCGCCAGCCGCTCGGCGTCGAAGCGGCAATAGGCCCGCAGCGCGCCCGCGGTGTCATAGTCGGCCACCACATAGCGCACCGGCCCGTCGCCCTGGGCCTGGACGATCAGCCGGCCCTCGAACTTCAGGCTCGACCCAACCAGGGCGGCCAGCGCGCAGGCCTCGCCCAGCAGGGTGGCGATGGGCTCCGGATAGGCGTGGCCGCGGATGATCTGGTCCACGGCGTCGCCCAGGCGCACGATGCGGCCCCGCACCGGCTCGCCCTCGATCTGGAAGCCCTCGACAAGATCGTCAGCGGTCATGTCGAGACCCTAGCCGATGGCGCCGAAGCACCAGGCCAGGATCGACTTCTGGGCGTGGATGCGGTTCTCCGCCTCGTCCCAGACCAGGGAGCGAGGGCCGTCGATCACCGCGTCGGTGACCTCCTCGCCCCGGTGGGCCGGCAGGCAGTGCAGGAACACGCTGTCGGGCGCGGCCAGATCCAGCAGGGCCTCGTCCACCTGATAGGGCTCGAAGGCGTCGAGGCGCGCGTCGTGGTCGGTGTCGCCCATGGACACCCAGGTGTCGGTGACCACGCAGTCGGCTCCGGCCACCGCCTGGCGCGGATCGTCGGTGAGCGTCACCTGGCCCTGCCGCTCGGCCGCCCGGGCCAGATCCACCAGATCGGGGTGATAGACCGCCGGACAGGCGATGTTGAGCTTGAAGCCCAGCAGCGGCGCGGCGTGGATGAAGCTGGAGCAGACATTATTGCCGTCCCCCACCCAGGCCACCGTGCGGCCGGTGATCGGGCCCCGGTGCGCCTCGAAGGTCAGTAGATCCGCGACGATCTGGCAGGGGTGACCGCGGTCCGACAGGCCGTTGATCACCGGGACCTGCGAGGCATAGGCCAGCCGCTCCACGTCCTCATGGCGGTTGGCCCGCAGCATCACCGCGTCGACCATGCGCGACAGCACCTTGGCGGTGTCCTCGATGGTCTCGCCGCGACCGAGCTGCATGTCGGCGGCGGTGCAGATGATCACGTCCCCGCCCAGTTGCCGCATGGCCGCGTCGAAAGAAAACCGGGTGCGGGTGGAGTTCTTCTCGAAGATCATCGCCAGGGTGCGGTCGCGGGCCGGGGCGTCGGCGTCGACGCGGCCCTGGGGCCAGCCGCGCCGGGCGGCCTTGCGGGCCATGGCGTCGTCGAGGATCAGCCGCAGGTCGGCCGGGGCCAGCCGCCACAGGTCGATGAAATGTCTGGGTTGGGTCATCGGGGGAATCCGAAAGCGCCGCCGGCCCGGACCGCGGGGTCCGGGCGCGACGGTCGCGCGAATGGGGTCCTAGGCGGCGGCGGCTTGCTGCGCCGCCGCGCAGGCGCGTTCCAGTTTCTCGATCGCCTCGCGCGCCTCCTCGAGCGTGAGGGTGAGCGGCGGCAGAAGGCGCACGCAATTGTCGCCGCCGCCGGCCAGCAGCAGCTTCTGGTCGCGGGCCAGCTGCATGAAGTCGCGGTTGGGGGTGGCGAGCTTGACCCCGATCAGCAGGCCCTTGCCGCGGATGTCCACCACCACGTCGGGGAAACGGTCCTGGAGGCCGGAGAGCTGCTGGCCCAGATAGCCGGCCACCTCGCGCACATGGGCCTGCAGGTCCGGCTTCACCAGCTCCTGGAAGGCCGCCAGCCCCACCGCCATGGCTAGAGGATTGCCGCCATAGGTGGAGCCGTGGGAGCCCACGGTCATGCCGCGGCCGGCCTCGGCGGTGGCCAGGCAGGCCCCCACCGGAAACCCGCCGCCCAAGGCCTTGGCGATGCACATGATGTCCGGCGCCGCGTTGTCGGCCCACTCATAGGCGAACAGCTTGCCCGTGCGGGCCAGGCCGCACTGGATCTCGTCATAGATCAGCAGCGCGCCGGCCTCGTCGCACAGCCGGCGGATGGCCTGCAGGCTGGACGGCGACAGGCAGCGGGCGCCGCCCTCCCCCTGCACCGGCTCGATGATCACCGCCGCCGTGGTCGGGCCCATCAGCGCCTTCAGCGCCGCCATGTCGTCGAAGGGCGCCTGCAGGAACCCCGGCATGCGCGGCCCGAACCCCTCCAGATAGCTGTCGTTGCCGGAGGCGTTGACGGCGGCCAGGGTGCGGCCGTGGAACGAGCCGTCGAAGCCGATGATGTCGATCCGCTGGGCGTCGCCCCGGGCCCAGTGATATTTGCGCGCGGTCTTGAGCGCGCACTCCACCGCCTCGGTTCCCGAGTTGGTGAAGAACACCACGTCGGCGAAGGTGGCGTCGGTGATTGCCTTGGCGAGCTTTTCCTGGCCGGGAATGGTGAAGATGTTGGAGACATGCCAGAGCTTGTCGGCCTGGTCCTTCAGCGCCTGCACCAGCTTGGGATGGTTGTGGCCCAGCGCGTTCACCGCGATCCCGGCCAGGCAGTCCAGATAGGCCTCGCCGTCCGCCGTGTAGAGGCGCGCGCCCTCGCCTCGCTCGAACGCCAGCGGGGCGCGGGAATAGACGCCCATGATGTGGTCGCTGGGAACAGGCGCGGCTTGCGGCGCGGTCGTCTCGGTCACGGAAAAGCCCTCCAAAAGGCAAATGTCCCCGCCGCGTTGCGACAGGGACTGGAA
>CAXNKO010000371.1:0-3159 GCA_964202685.1 Caulobacterales bacterium | reverse complement strand
CGCCCAGCGCGCCCGCATCAAACGCATCACCATCGAACATCGCCGCTTGCAACACCGCAAGATCGCCGCCTAATATCAACCCCCAGATGAGGCCGACACTCCGCTAATCTACGCCGCCAACTGTCTCAAATATTCTGACGACGAACACTGTAGCCGTTGTAATGGCTGTCGCCGCCGTAGCCGCTGTAACGGCCATAGCCGCTGTAGCCGCCGTAGTTGTCGTAGCGGTAATGGCGCCCGTCACGCGCCAAGGCCTCGGCCGCCGGCAGCGCGGCCCCAAGAAAGGTCAGCGCCGCCACGGCGCCAATCATCAACTTACGCATATGAACCTCCGACAGGTTCATCCCTCGGAGGTGATTAACGCACAAACCGCGGCCCGGCTCCAGCGGGACCTTGAGCGCATTGCGAAAAGTGTGCGGCGATTTTCGGAAAAATTCTCGCAAACCACGGAACTAGAGTGGACGATCTGACGCAGTCGGCTCGTCCGCTCTAGAGTCCCAGGGCCACCGGGCGGCCGCGCTTGGTCTGCACATGGCGCATGATGGCCATGCTGTCGCCGGCGCCGCCCGCCGGCTTGGCCACGGTGATCACGAACCAGCCGCCGTCCGGCAGGCCGGAGAAGCTGAAGCCGTCGCCGGCGTCGCAGGTGGCGCGGCGCACGAAGGCCGAATAGTCCTCGCCGGGCTCCGAGGGGGTGCGCGCCCGCACCTCGGCCGCCGGCAGGGCGGCGTAGGCGGATGACCTGTAGAGGATGTTCATCCGCCGCCGGGTCCAGGGGGTCTCCGGGGTCAGCACCACCACGGACCCGGCGCAGGTGTAGCGCTGGGCTCCATTGCGATAGGCGAGCCGGCCGTCGATGCGGGCCTTGCCCGGCACCGCCGACCAGGAGAAATCGCCGGCCCGGAACACGGCGGCCGAGGCCGGCTGGGTGGGGGTGGGCGGCGGCGGCGGCCCGCCGCCGGTGGTTTCGCACCCGGCGAGCAGCACCAGGGCGGCGGCCAGGGGGAGGATGCGATGCGCGGACATGGTCAAGGGCCTGTTCTGCTTGCCGGCGGGCTTGCTGCCGCCCCGGCGTTCTTCGATCTATGCCCCCAAACATCGGCCCGAAGCGCCCCGAACGGAAGACCCTATCGCGCCCAAATTCCACCGGCGGGGTTCATTCCTCGCCGCTGGGGCGCCCGCGCATCGCCTTGAGGCCGCCGCGCCGCAGCTTGCCCTCCAGCCGCTTCAGCTTGGAGGAATAGGTGGGCCGGGTGGGCCGCCGCCGCTTGGGAACCACCGCCGCGCAGCCGATCAGCTCCACCAGCCGCGCCAGGGCGTCCTGGCGGTTCATCTCCTGGGAGCGGCTGGTCTGGGCGAAGATCACGATCACCCCGTCCAGCGTCAGCCGGCTGCCGGCCAGCCCCTCCAGCCGCGTGCGCACATCCTCGGGCAGCGACGGCGAATGCCGCGCGTCAAAGCGCAGCTCCACGGCGGTAGAGGTCTTGTTGACGTGCTGGCCGCCCGGCCCGCTGGCCCGCGCCGCCCGCCAGACCAGCTCGTCGTCCTCCAGGCTCAGGGTGTCGGTAATCGGGATCATGGGGTTTGGCGCAGTCTATCAGGCTGTGCTATGGTCTTCCAATGCACGCCGCATTCCAGCTCGTAACATCGACCATGCCAACCGCCTGGGGCGGAAGGGGTTGAACGGCCGTGCATTGAACTGATCACCGCCCGCGAACAACCCCATGCCCCGCCGCTCCGACGGGGCTTTTTTCATGGCCTCGTCTCGACCCCAAGGAGACCGCCAGGAGCGAAGCCGCCGATGAAATCCGCATCCGCGCCCGCGAACCCGAAGATCTGCCCGGCGTCACCGAGCTGCTGAGCCAGCCGCGGGTGATTTGGGGAACGGCTCAGCTGCCATTCACGTCGCTGGACGCCCGCCGGGCCCGTGGCGATGGCGGATCCCTGAACACCCACATCGTCGCCGTGGCGGGCGGCAGGATTGTTGGTCATGCGACCCTGCATCGGAATGAAAATCCCAGGCGCGCCCACGCCGCCTCCATCGGCATCGCCGTCCATGACGATCATGCCGGGCGTGGAATTGGCGCGGCCTTGATGGCGGCGTTGACCGACCAGGCCGACCGATGGCTGAACATAAGCCGGCTCGAACTCACCGTCTTCGCTGACAACCGTCGGGCCATCGCCCTCTATGAACGCTTCGGTTTCGAGCCGGAGGGGGTCCACAGGGCGCATTGCTTTCGCGATGGGGTCCTGGTCGATACCGTGACGATGGCGCGTCTGCGGGCCCAGTCCCAAACACCCGGCGATGGCCTCGAATCAGCCGGCTTCCCTTGACCTTTCCCCAAAAAGACGGTCATAGCGCCGGCCTTGCACTGTGGGCCTGCGCGCCCGCCGCCGAACCGCCTGTTCAGGAGACTTCCCATGCGCGTCTACTACGACCGCGACGCCGACATCGCCCGCATCCTGGACAAGAAGATCGCCATCGTCGGCTATGGCAGCCAGGGCCGGGCGCACGCGCTCAACCTGATGGACTCCGGGGTCAAGAACGTGGTCGTGGCCCTGCGCCCCGATTCCGCCACCGCCAAGAAGGTTGAGGCTGACGGCCTGAAGGTGATGAACGTCGCCGACGCCGCCAAATGGGCCGACGCGCTGATGATCCTGGCCCCCGACGAGCTGCAGCGCGACATCTACAACCGCGAGATCGCCCCCAACATCAAGGACGGCGCGGCGCTGATGTTCGCCCACGGCCTCAACATCCACTTCAACCTCATCGAGCCCAAGGCCAGCATCGACGTGCTGATGATCGCGCCGAAGGGCCCCGGCCACACCGTGCGCGGCGAGTACCAGAAGGGCGGCGGCGTGCCCTGCCTGATCGCCATCCACCAGAACCCCACCGGCAACGCCCACGACTTCGGCCTGGCCTACGCCTCGGCCATCGGCGGCGGCCGCTCCGGCGTCATCGAGACCAGCTTCCGCGAGGAATGCGAGACTGACCTGTTCGGCGAGCAGACCGTGCTGTGCGGCGGCCTGGTGGAACTGATCCGCGCCGGGTTCGAGACCCTGGTGGAGGCCGGCTACGCCCCGGAGATGGCCTATTTCGAGTGCCTGCACGAGGTGAAGCTGATCGTCGACCTGATCTATGAGGGCGGCATCGCCAAC
>CAXNKO010000370.1:0-3163 GCA_964202685.1 Caulobacterales bacterium | reverse complement strand
GTTGGGGTCGTCGGCGTTGGCGACAATCAGGTCGCTCAGCTGGATGGCCTGGATGGCGGCGGCATGCCGCGCCACCTCCGCCGTGCCGCCGCCGGAACGGGTCAGGTGGCGGGTGTCGAACATGATCCCCAGGTTGGCCGCGCCCACCTGCTCCACCAGGGCCGCCGCCGTGCCGATGTCATGGATGCCGGTGCCGGGAATGAACTCCAGCACGATGCGCAGGCCGTGGCCCGCCGCCCGCCCGCAGATGCCGACCAGCGCCTCGGCGATGGCGTCCCGCGGCGTGGCCGGATCGGCGCCGACGTGGACCAGGTTCACCGACTCCGCGCCCAGCGCATCGGCCGATCGGTAGAAGGCCTCCTCCGGCGTGGTGAAGGTGCGGCTGACGTCGCGGCCGTGGAACGACCGGTAGGGGTCGATCGCCGCCCCGGTGGGGATCCCCGGCAGGCCGCTGCCGAAGCCGTCGATATTGCTCACCCGCACCCCGGCGTCGCGCAGCCGCGCCCGCAGCTCGGCCGGCGAAAGTCCCGCCTCGCCGTGCAGGGTGGGGTTGGCGGTGATGGCCCCGAAACCCGCCGCGGCGGCGGCCTCGATCAGCTCGGGCAGGCTGGCCTGGCGGATGGTGCCGCAGCAGAGTTCAAGTTCGGGGCGCATCGGTTGTTTCTCCCTGGCGGCAATCTGCAACGCCGCGTCCGGATCGCAAAGATCAAGTTGCGCCCCGGCTGCTTCGCCGCCATCAACAAAGCCTCGGCACGGGAGAGCATCATGACCGCAAGGGCCTTTCGCGTCGGCGCCTCGTTTCCGACCAGCGAGATCGGCACGGACGCAGTGGTGATCCGCGACTTCGCCCAGGCCATCGAGGACATGGGCTACAGCCACCTGTGCGCCTACGACCATGTGATCGGCGCCAATATCGACAGCCGGCCGGGCTGGACCGGGCCCTACAACCACCGCACGCCGTTTCACGAGCCGCTGGTGCTGTTCGCCTATCTGTCCGGGGTGACCAAGCGGCTGGGCTTCTTCACCTGCGTGATCATCATGCCCCAGCGGCAGACGGCGCTGTTCGCCAAACAGGCCGCCAACGTCGACATCTTCTCCGGCGGCCGGCTGCGGGTGGGGGTCGGCATGGGCTGGAATGAGGTGGAATACGAGGCGTTGGGCGTGGCCTTCACCCAGCGCGGCCCGCGGCTGGACGATCAGATCCGCTTCCTGCGCCGCCTGTGGACCGAGCCGGCGTTCACCGAGGACGGGGCGTTCCACAAGATCACCGACGCCGGCATCAACCCCCTGCCCCTGCAAGGCGCCCTGCCGATCTGGATCGGCGGCTGGTCGGACCACGCGATGATGCGCGCCGTGCGCCTGGGCCAGGGCTGGGTGCCCTCCCTGCCGGCCGAACTGGCGGACGAAAAGGTGGCCGCCTACGACCGGGCGCTGACGGCGGCAGGCCGCGATCCCGCCCAGGCGGGGCTGGAGAACATGGTGCTGCTGGGCGCCACCATCGGCGGACCGATCCGCGGCGCCGACGACGCCGTCGCCGACGCACAGGCCTGGCGCAAGGCCGGCGCCAGCGGGGTCAATATCGACACCATGTCCCGGGGCCTGACCTCGGTGGACCAGCACATCGAGCTGTTCCGGCGCATCGCCGACATGCTCGGACTTTCGAAACCGGCCTGAATGGCCGCGACCCACAGACGGAGCAAGCAGCATGGATTTCGGCATCAAGGGCAAGGTCGCGCTCTCGGGCGGCGGCAG
Organism: Caulobacterales bacterium; assembly: GCA_964202685.1. GTDB lineage: Bacteria > Pseudomonadota > Alphaproteobacteria > Caulobacterales > Caulobacteraceae > Phenylobacterium. The sequence goes on along the minus strand of CAXNKO010000370.1, from coordinate 1,411 downwards.
CAAGGGCATCGGACGGGCCATCTCCGAGGAACTGGCGCGGGAAGGCTGCAAGGTGGTGGTGGCCGCCCGCGGCCGCGAGGCGGTGGATGAGACCGTGGCCGCCATCCGCGCCGCCGGCGGCGAGGCTGTCGGCGTCAGCGCCGACATGACCGGCAAGGCCGGGATCGAGGCCGCCGTCGCCGCCGCGGTGGCGGCCTATGGCGCGCCGGAGATCGTCATCGGCAACATCTATGGCCCCACCCACGGCCGCTGGGAGGACACCAAGGACGAGGACTTCCTGGAGGCCTATGAGCATATCGTGATGAGCGAGGTCTATCTGTGCCGCGCGGTGATCCCGGCCATGAAGGCCAAGGGCTGGGGCCGCATCGTCACCGTCAACTCCACCTGCTCCAAGGAGATCCACCGCGACCTGCCGCTGGTCACCGCCAACGTCACCCGGGTGGGTACGACGGCGCTGAACAAGAGCCTGGCCGACGAAATGGGCCCGTACGGCATCACCATCAACACCCTGGGCACCGGCGGCTTCCTCACCGAGCGCTACCGCTCCTACATGAAGCGCAACGCCGAGGCGGGCGGGCGGCCCTATGTCGAGGAACAGGCCAACCGCCGCGACGACATCCCGGTGGGACGGCTGGGCTACCCCGAGGAAATGGCCGCCGTGGCCGCCTTTCTGTGCTCGACCCGGGCCAGTTTCGTCACCGGTCAGCTGATCGTCGTTGACGGCGGCCACGTCCGCACCCTTTGGTGAGCCGAGAAACCAAGAGGGAGAGACACCATGGAACGACCCAGGGCATTGGTCACCGGCGCGAGCCGCGGCATCGGCAAGGCGATCGCGGTCGGACTGGCCAAGGCCGGCTACGACGTGGCCATCTCGGCCAGGACCGTCAAGACCGGCGAGATCCGCGACAATTCGCTGACCATCCACAAGGCCGACAGCCGCCCGCTGCCGGGCAGCCTGGAAGAGACCGCGGCCCTGATCGAGGCGGCCGGCGGCAAGGCGCTGATGGCGGCGGCCGACCTCACCGACCGCGCCTCGGTGGGCGCCTGCGGCCAGTTCATCCTCGACCGCTGGGGCGACATCGACCTCCTGGTCCACAACGGCCGCTATCTGGGCCCGGGGCTGATGGACATCTTCATGGACACCCCCGTCGACGCCTATCCGAAGTTCTTCGAGGCCCATTGCATCGCCCCGATCATCCTCACCCGCGCCTTCCTGCCCGGCATGCTGGCCAAGGGACGCGGCCAGGTGGTCAACATCACCTCGGGCTCGGCCTATGACACCCCGCCGGCCCCGGCCGGCCAGGGCGGCTGGGGCCTGGCCTATGCGGTGGGAAAGGCGTCGGGCCACCCGCTGATCGGCACCCTGCATGACGAGTTCAAGGACAAAGGCATCCGCGACTTCAACATCAAT
>CAXNKO010000369.1:0-3174 GCA_964202685.1 Caulobacterales bacterium | reverse complement strand
TGGCGGCGGCGGTGGGCCAGGCGCTGTTCGAGGGCGATGCGCTGCTGTTCCTCGAGGAAGCCGAGATCGCGCCGGACAATGACGCCGGGGCCGGCGGCGCCGACCCAGGCGCGGTGCGCGCCGACCTGGCCGAGCTCTGGGACCGCCGCCGCTTCATCAAGGACGCGGCCCGTCCGGAGGCGGTGGCGCGACGTCACGCCGCCGGGCGGCGGATGGCGCGGGAGAACCTGGCCGACCTCTGCGACCCGGGCAGTTTCGTCGAATACGGTCCCCTGGTGATCGCGCCGCAGCGGCGCAACCGGGCCCTGGACGACCTGATCGCCAACACCCCGGCCGACGGGCTGGTGGCCGGCCTCGCCACCGTCAACGCCGACAAATTTGGCGATGAGGCCGCCCGTTGCGTGGTGCTGTCCTACGACTACACGGTGCTGGCCGGCACCCAGGGCCACGAGGGCCACCGCAAGGACGGGCGGATGTTCGAGCTGGCCGAGCAGTGGAAGCTGCCGGTGGTGTTCTTCGCCGAGGGCGGCGGTGGCCGGCCCGGCGACACCGAGACTCGCGGCGACGGCCGCTCGTTCAACCAGTTCGGCCGGCTGAGCGGGACCGTGCCGCTGGTGGGCGTGGTCTCCGGCAACTGTTTCGCCGGCAATGCGGCCTTCCTGGGCGCCTGCGACGTGATCATCGCCACCCCCGACGCCAGCATCGGCATGGGCGGCCCGGTTATGATCGAAGGCGCCGGCCTGGGGGTGGTGAAGGCCAAGGACGTGGGCCCCGCGTCGGTGCAGACCGCCAACGGGGTCATCGACTACCTGGCCGCCGACGAGGCCGGCGCGGTGGCGGCGGTGAAACAATACCTCGCCTACTTCCAGGGTGACCTGCCGCCTGGCGAGGTCGCCGACCAGACCCTGCTGCGCCAGGTGGTGCCGGAAGATCGCCGCCGCGCCTACGACGTCCGCAAGGCCATCGAACTTCTGTGCGATGTGGGCAGCGTGCTGGAGCTGCGCCGCGACTTCGGCCGCGGCATGGTCACCGCCCTGGCGCGGGTGAACGGCAAGCCGTTGGGGGTGGTGGCCAACAACCCCACCCATCTGAGCGGCGCCATCGACGCCGACGGGGCCGACAAGGCCACCCGCTTCTTCAAGCTCTGCGACACATTCGGCCTGCCGATCCTGTCGCTCTGCGATACCCCCGGGGTGATGGTGGGGCCGGAGGCTGAGAAGACCGCCCTGGTCCGGCATGCGTCGCGGATGCTGGTGGCGGGGTCCAACCTCAACGTGCCGATGTTCACGGTGATCCTGCGCAAGGCCTATGGGCTGGGGATGATCGCCATGGCCGGGGGCAGCTACCGCATCCCGGCCTTCACCGTGGTCTGGCCCACCGGCGAGTTCGGCTCCATGGGGCTGGAGGGCTCGGTCAAGCTGGCCCACCGCAAGGAGCTGGACGCCATCGCCGATCCCGCCGAGCGCGCGGCCCGCTACGACGCCCTGGTGGCGCGCATGTACGAAAAGGGCAAGGCGCTGCGCTATTCCACCATCTACGACTTCGACGACGTCATCGACCCGGCCGACACCCGCCGCTGGGTGGCCGCCGGCCTGTCGGCGTTCTCGGCCAAACGCCTGGACCCCGCCCAGCGGCGGACATTCCTGGACACCTGGTGAGCGCTTTCTCCGACAACCGGGTCGTGGCCCACACCGGGGCGCGCTATCCGATCCTGCAGGCGCCCATGGCCTGGATCGCGCGTTCGAACCTGGTGGGGGCGGTCTCGGCGGCGGGGGGGCTCGGCATATTGGAGACCAGCTCGCGGGACCTGGCGGCGGTGAAGCGCGAGTACGACGCCGTCAGGGCCATGACCCAGGCGCCGTTCGGGATCAATCTGGCGGTGAAGTTCCTGCGCGGCGATGAGGACCGCGAGCGCGCGGTGCTGGACTGGGCCCTGGACGGGCGGGTGGGGTTCGTCACCACCTCGGCCGGCGATCCCCGCCGCTATGTGGAGCGGATCAGGGCCGCCGGGGTCACCGTCTACCACGCGGTGCCGACCCTGGAGGGGGCGCTGAAGGCCGAGGACGCCGGGGTCGATGGCCTGGTGGTGGAGGGCGGCGAGAGCGCCGGCATCCGCGGACCCGAGCCGGTGCACAGCTTCGTACTGCTGCAGGCGGTGCGCGAACGGGTGGGCCTGCCCATCGTCGCCGCCGGCGGGATCGCCGATGGGCGCGGCATGGCCGCGGCCTTCGCGCTGGGCGCCGAGGGGGTGGCCATGGGCACCCGCTTCGTGGCCTCGGCCGAGAGCCGGGTGCATGACAATTACAAGGCCGCCATTGTCGAGGCCTCGCCCACCGGCACGGTGCAGTTGCCGCTGGGCCGCGGGTCGGTGAGCCGGGTGCTGAAGACCACGATGGCGCTTCGGCTGATGGCCGGCGAGGATCCGCCGGAGCGGTCGCGAAACGGCATCGCCGACCTCTACATCGGCGGGCGCACCGACATCGCCATGGGCTCGGCCGGCGAGACGGCGGGGCTGATCCATGCGGTCAAGCCGGTGGCCGCGATCATCGACGACACGGTGGCCGGCTTCTGGCGCACGATCGGGCGACTGGCGGCCCTACGCGCCGCGCCCTAAACGCAGCCTGAGATCCCCGATCGCGGCCGGGATCAGCCGCCAGGGCTCGACCAGATAGCGGTAGCCAAGCCGCCGGGGTTGGCTCGCCAGCCGGAACAGCCACTCAAGGCCCGCGCGGCCCATCCAGCGGGGCGCCGCGGTCTGTACGCCGGCCTCGTAGTCGAAGGCCGCGCCGATCGAAAGCAGCACGGCTGGCGGGACCTTGTCGCGGTTGCGCAGGATCCACAGCTCCTGGCGCGGCATGCCCATGCCCACCAGGATCACGTTGGGCGCGAAGGCGGTGATCTCGGCCAGCACGGCCTGGTTCTCCGCCCCCTCGGTGGTCAGGTCGAAATAGCCGTGGCGGCTGGCCAGCTGGACGCCGGGCCAGCGCGCGCGCAACGCCGCGCAGGCCCGCACGGCCACGCCGGGTGCGCCGCCCAGGTAGAACACCCGCCAGCCGCCCGCCGTCGCGCGCCGCCAGAAGTCGTCGCGCCAGTCCAGATAGGTGGCCCGGTGCTGCGGGCCGATGGGCAACCCCAGCAACCGTCCCCAGGCGATCATCGGCGTGGAGTCGGCCT
>CAXNKO010000368.1:0-3177 GCA_964202685.1 Caulobacterales bacterium | reverse complement strand
TGGTCGGCTACGCCGGCGGCGCGCGCGCCAATCCCAGCTACCGGAGCCACGATGGGCATCTGGAGGCGATCCGGGTGACCTACGACCCTGCCAAGACCACCTATGCCCGGTTGGTGGAGGGCTTCTTCCACAACATCGATCCCACCGATCCCAATGGCCAGATCTGCGACCAGGGCCCCAGCTACCGCACCGCGGTGTTCGTCACCGATCCGGCCGAGCGGGCCGCGGCGGAGACGGTGAAGGCCAAGGTCGCCGCCACGCTTGGCAAGCCGGTGGCGACGAAGATCCTGCCGGCGGGCCGGTTCTGGATGGGCGAGGCCTATCACCAGGACTTCGCGGCCAGGAACCCCGGCCACTACAACGCCTACCGCACGGGCTGCGGCCGCGACGCGGCGCTCAAGGCGGTGTGGCGGGGCCGCTAAAGGCCAGCCGGGGCCGGGGCGCGAACCCCTCGCCGATGAACAGCTCGGCGCGGCGGTGGCGCTTTTCGTCCAGGCGGACGCTGACGATCTCGCGGCCGCTCACCCTGGCGAAGTCGGCCGCCATGCGGTCGCGATAGGTCTGCTCCAGGGCCACCGCCAGCACGCGCCCCCCCGCCGCGCGGGTGAGCGGGGCCGTGGTCTCGGCCTGGTTCTGCGGCGCCTCGGCCAGCAGCCAGATGGTCAGCGGCGGCGCGCCGGGCCGGGTCAGGTCGTGGCGGCCATAGTAGGCGATGGCGTTGTAGAGGAAGCGGTTGTTCACCGCGATGGCGGTGAGGTCCGGTTCCAGCGCCGCCCGGTCCAGCACGATGCGGGTCAGTTCCGACCAGCCCTTGGCGCGCTTGAAGCTGTTGGACATGCCCATGGCCTCGGCGGTGGCCGGCAGGGTCACCCAGACCAGGAACAGCGCCGCCACCGCCGCCTGCAGCGCCAGCGCCGCGGTCAGCCAGCGCCGGGCGCCCCAGCGCACCAGCCAGGCGGCCACCAGCACCGCGCCGGGCAGATAGGCCGCCCCCGACCAGTTGGCGTTGGCGCGGCTGATGAAGGCCTGGACGCAGACAATCAGCAGCGGCGGCAGGGTGAAGCACAGCAGCATCAGGTCCGCGCCGGTCAGCCGCCGCCGAACCGCCATCACCGCCGCCCCACCCAGCAGCACGGCGAAGGGGATCGGTCCGAACACCCCGAACTGCGAGGCGATGAAGTCCCACAGCTCCGGCGGGTTGAACAGCTGGCTGCCGCCCCAGGCGGCATTGGCGGCGGTGTGGCGAAGTGTGGCGAAGCCGTGGTCAGCGTTCCAGAGCAGGTTCGGGGCGGTCACCGCCGCGCAGGCGCCCAGCGCCACCGCGGCGCTCCGCGACCGCCACGCCCGGCGGGCCGCGGCCGAGGTCGCCAAGTGCAGGATCAGGCCGATCACCACATAGGTGGCGGCGTATTTGGACAGGAACGCCAGCCCCAGCGCCGCGCCGAAGCCGGCGGCCAGCCAGCCGCGCCGCCGCCTCTCGGCGCTCTGCAGCCGGGCGTAGGCCAAGAGCGCCAGGCCCATGAAGAACAACAGCGGCGCGTCGGTGGCCATCACCGCCGCCGACAGCTGCACCCCGGGCATCAGCCCGTAGAGCGCCGCCGCCGCCAGTCCGGTCGCCTCGCCGTACAGGCCGCGGGCCAGGGCGAACACCGCGAAGGTCGCGCCGGCGTGGTAGAGCGGCGAGGCCAGCCGGATCCAGGGCTCGGCGTCGCCGCCCACGGCCGTTGTCGCCCAGATGGTCCAGGCCACCACCGGCGGCTTGGAAAAGTAGCCGAACGCCAGGTCGCGCGACCACAGCCAGTATTGGGCCTCGTCCGGATAGAGATCGAGCGGCGACAGGAACAGCACCGTGATCCGCGCTACCGTGATCGCGGCGGTCAAGGCCAGCACGGCGCGCCAGGCGTCGTCCAGAGCTCGCGCGGGCAGGGCGGCGGACGTGGACATGGGATCAGGCAGGATGGCTCCTCGGCCTATTTCTAGGCGGAGAGGGCGGCCGACGCCACCATCGACAGCCATCCCTTGGGTGTAACATCACCGTCACACGAAAGTCGTTGATTTGGTCAGTTTCGCCGCTAGAGCGGAAGCGCAACGGCGGACCCCGCGATGGGCCTGCCGATTCCAGGCGGGGGGATGTGATGGCTCGGAATCTCGGTCTGGCGCTTTACGCCTCGACGGCGCTGGTGGCGGGACTGGCGCTGGGCGCACCGGCCCACGCGCAATCCAGCGGCACCACCATCATCGAGGAGGTGGTCGTCACCGCCCGGCGTGGCCCCAAATCCCTCGACGGCGCCATCGTCGCCGAGACCGCGCCCAAATCGCGGGCCTCGATCACCGCGGAATTCATCAGCCGCCAGGCGCCCGGCCAGACGATCCTGGACTCCCTCAACCTGCTGCCGGCGGTCAATTTCACCAACAACGACGCCTTCGGTTCGGCCGGCGGCGACGTGGTCGTCCGAGGCTTCGATTCCCAGCGGGTGGCCCTGGTCCAGGACGGCGTGCCCCTGAACGACAGCGGCAACTACGCGGTGTTCCCGGGTCAGCAGCTGGAGCCCGACCTCATCGCCCAGGCCACGGTCAACATGGGCACCACCGACGTGGACAGTCCCACCGCCGCGGCCGCCGGCGGCACGATCAACTATGTCACCCGCGCCGCCGCGCCGGACTTCGGCGTCCGCGCCGAGGGCGGCATCGGCAGCAGCCGGTTCCGGCGCTACTATCTGACCGTCGAGACCGGCGAGATCGGTTCCACCGGCCTGCGGGCCTGGGTCTCGGGCCTCTACACCCGCAACAACCTGTTCAGGCCCCGCGATTCGCGGTTTCCGGCCTCGGGCAAGATCCAGAAGACGCAGTTCAACGCCCGGATCGACCGCGACTTCGGCGACTTCGGCAAGGCCAGCCTGATCTTCAACTACAATGAGAACCGTCCCAACTTCCTCAACCGCATCAACCTGGCGACCTATCAGCGCCGCGGCTTGACCGCCGCCGGCGCCCCCGACCCGGCCATGGTGGCGCCCGCTGTCTGCCTGCGGCCGACCCCCGGCCCTGGGGCCCAGGTGGACAATGCCGCGGCGTTCCCCTGTCCGACCAGCTTCTACAACTTCACCATCAACCCCTCCAACACCGGCAATATCCGCGGCCTGTCGAGCTGGAAGCTTTCCGAGCGCATCACGCTCACCG
>CAXNKO010000367.1:0-3177 GCA_964202685.1 Caulobacterales bacterium | reverse complement strand
CGCGGGTGGCCTTGAACATCAAGTGCTCGAACAGGTGCGCGAAGCCGGAGCGGCCCTGGGGATCGTCCTTCGACCCCACGCCGTACCAGACCTGCACGGTGACGTTGGGGGTGGCGCGGTCCAGCGCGGTGAGCACGGTCAGCCCGTTGGGCAGGGTGCGCTGGGCAAAGGCGATCGGCGGAACCGCATCGGCGGCCAGGGTCGCGGGGGCTGCGAGCCCCAGCCAGAGGACGGCGAGGAGCGCGCGGACGGCGTGACGGTTCATGCAAGGCACCCTGGAAAGACGGCGAGCGCCCGCCATAGCATCGGTCTGCGCCGCCGGCAGCTTACAGGATTGTCATTCGTTCCCTACCGGCGGAACGCCCCGAGCCAACGGGACAGGGCCAGCACCGCCACCGCCGTCACCGCCCCCAGGGCGAAGGCGCCCACCGCGGTGGACGACAGCCCCCCGGGCAGCGCCAACGGCCGCGTCTGCATCCAGTGGACGATCTCGCCGGGCGCGGTTTCCGTCCTATCGTCGTCGAGTTCAGCGTTCATCGTGGGCAGGCTCCGGACGCTTGAGGTAACCGGCCAGATCGGTGGGAGGTTCCGTGGCTGGCCTTCCCCGGGCGGCGGCGGTAGAAGCCTCGCGCCCGTTTCCCGCCCGCCGCAACGGATCCCCATGGCCGGACATTCCAAGTTCAAGAACATCATGCACCGCAAGGGCCGCGCCGACGCGGTCCGCTCAAAGCTGTTCTCCCGGCTGTCGCGGGAGATCACCGTGGCGGCGAAGCACGGCATGCCCGATCCGGCGATGAACCCCCGGCTGCGGCTGGCGGTGGCCAACGCCAAGGGCGAGTCGATGCCCAAGGACAATATCGACCGGGCGATCAAGAAGGCCATCGGCGGCGACGCCGACACCTATCAGGAGATTCGTTACGAGGGCTTTGGTCCCGGCGGCGTTGGCTTCATCGTCGAGGTGCTGACCGACAACCGCAACCGCGCGGCGGCCAATGTGCGGATGATCTTCTCCAAGTGCGGCGGCGCCCTGGGCGAAGGCGGCTCGGTGGCCTTCATGTTCGACCGGCTGGGCCAGATCGTGTTTCCGGCCGCGGCGGGCTCCGAGGAGCGGGTGATGGAGGCCGCCATCGAGGCCGGCGCCGAGGATGTGGAGACCGACGAGGAGACCCACACGGTGTTCACCGCCTTCGAGGACCTCAACGAGGTGGCCCAGGCCCTGGAGACGGCGCTGGGGGCGCCCAAGTCAGCCACCATCGCCTGGCGGCCCAAGACCCTGACCCCGGTGTCCGGCGAGGCGGTGGCGACGCTGATGAAGCTGCTCGACGCCCTGGAGGACGACGACGACGTCCAGAACGTCTACGGAAACTATCAGATCTCCGACGAGGACGCCGAACGCCTGGCCGGCTGACGCCCGCGGGTCAAAGCCCGGCCCGCCCGGCGGCCAGGGCCAGCGACAGCGCTTCGGCTGCATAGGGCTGCGGCGTTCCGGCGCCCCAGACCGGGCCCGGCCAGGCCGCGTCGTCCGGCCGGCGGCCGACCACATGGATGTGCAGCTGCGGGGTGATGTTGCCCAGGGCGCCTACGTTGAGCTTTTCCACCCGGCGGCCGAGCGCCGCGCCGATCGCGCGCACCGCGGCCCCGGCCTGGACGATCTCGGCCATCAGCCGGGCGCGGTCCGGTTCGGACAGGTCCTCGAGCTCCCGGGCCCCGGCCTGCCGGGGCAGCAGCAGCAGCCAGGCGAATCGCGCGTCGTCCTGCAGCCGCACATGGCTGAAGCCCAGATCGGTGAGGGCGTGCGAGCTGGCCAGAATCGCCGGATGAATGTCCATGGGACGGACTGAGTAGCCGTCACCCACCCACCTGTCACGACGCCGACTTGCCCAAGACGGGGCGGGCGGCTAGACCGCCGCCCTCGAAGCCCCACCCGGAGACCTCCCCCATGGCCCGCGCGAAGATCGCCCTTATCGGTTCCGGCATGATCGGCGGCACCCTCGCCCACGTCTGCGCCCGCGAAGAGCTGGGCGATGTGGTGATGTTCGACATCGCCGAGGGCCTGCCGCAGGGCAAGGGCCTGGACATCGCCGAGGCGACGCCGGTGTTCGGCAAGGACGCGGCGATGAGCGGCGTCAATGGTTATGAGGGCATCGCCGGGGCCGATGTCTGCATCGTCACCGCCGGGGTGCCGCGCAAGCCGGGCATGAGCCGCGACGACCTCCTGGGCATCAATCTGAAGGTCATGAAGGCGGTGGGCGACGGCATCAAGGCCCATGCGCCCAAAGCCTTCGTCATCTGCATCACCAACCCCCTGGACGCCATGGTCTGGGCCCTGCGTGAGTTCTCCGGCCTGCCGCACAACATGGTGGTGGGCATGGCCGGGGTGCTGGACTCGGCCCGCTTCCGCTTTTTCCTGTCGGAGAAGCTCGGGGTGTCGGTGGAGGACGTCCACGCCTGGACCCTGGGCGGCCATGGCGATGACATGGTGCCGATGACCCGTTACTCCACCGTCGGCGGCCTGCCGCTGCCGGTGCTGGTGCAGCAGGGGGTCCTCAGCCAGGCCGACCTGGACGGCATCGTCCAGCGCACCCGCGCCGGTGGGGCCGAGATCGTCAATCTGCTCAAGACCGGCTCGGCCTATTACGCCCCGGCCGAAAGCGCCGTCGCCATGGCCCGTTCGTTCCTGAAGGACAAGAAGCGGGTGCTGCCGGTGGCCGCCCACCTCACCGGCCAGTATGGCCTCAAGGACATGTATGTTGGGGTGCCGGCGGTGATCGGGGCCGGCGGGGTCGAACGGGTGATCGAGTTCCCCATGGACGCCGCCGAGACCGAGATGTTCAAGAAGTCGGTGGCTTCGGTCCAGGGCCTGGTGGCGGCCTGCAAGCAGATCGACCCCAGCCTGGCGTAGGGGTTCAGTTCGACGGCGAGGCGTCGGTCCCCGGTTGGGGGATGGACGGCGCATCGGCCGGCGCCGGGACGTCGGCCGCCTCACGCGGCGGCTCCATCTGCACCGGTGGCGGAACCTCCAGCGGACGCGGCGCGGCGGCGGCCATGTCGGGGGGCAGCACCTCCAGCGGCGTTCCGGGCGCGGGAACCGGCTGCGGCGTCTCCGGATCGATCAGGATGCGCATGACCCCGGCGGTCCCCGAAACGGGGCCGGACGCGGGGGCGGCGAACACCAGC
>CAXNKO010000366.1:0-3190 GCA_964202685.1 Caulobacterales bacterium | reverse complement strand
AGGGCGCCACCAGCGCCGCCGCCGCCGCCGGCCCGCGAACGGGTGGTCGAACGCATCGTCGAGCGTGATCGCAGCCGACGCAAACTGCCCGACCGGCGCAAGGGCTATATCCAGAAGGCGGCCGTAGGCGGCCACAAGGTCTATCTGCATACCGGCGAGTATGACGACGGCGAACTCGGCGAGATTTTTATCGACATGCACAAGGAAGGCGCCGCCTTCCGCTCGTTGATGAACAATTTCGCCATCTCGATTTCGATCGGCCTTCAATACGGCGTGCCGCTGGACGAGTTTGTCGAGGCCTTCGTGTTCACGCGTTTTGAGCCGGCCGGCCCGGTGACAGGCAATGACACGGTGAAGTCGGCCACCTCGATTCTCGATTATATCTTCCGGGAATTGGGCGTTTCCTACCTGGGACGCAACGACCTCGCCAACGCCGATTCCGAGGCGTTGAACGCCGACGGCCTGGGGCGCGGCGCGGCGGACGCCGAACCGCAGCCGGCGTCGCGCTTCATTTCCCGAGGATTCTCCCGCGGCGCCGCTCCGGACAATCTGGTCTTTCTATCCCAGTCGGCCCGACCCGGGGCGGGCGGCCCCGACGTCTGCGCCGCCTGCGGAGAGGCCGCCGTGGTGCGCAAGGCGGCGAGCCTGATCTGTGAGTCCTGCGGCGTGCGTGCGGACCGTCAGGATGGGGGCGCCGCCAGCTAGGTGAGACCGCGAACCCTTGCGGTGATTTTCGAGCTCCCGTTCAATGGACGAGCTGGCCGGAAACTTGCTTGCCACCGGCCGCACCGTTGCAACTGCGAGACGCGTTCCAAAATGAAACCGCATCTGATCCTTGGTCTCGTCGCGGCCCTGACCCTGGCGCTCCCGGCCCAGGCGCAGAATTCAGCCCATGTCCGGACAGCGGGCTCAGGCGGCAACTGCCCCGGCTGCAACCTGTTCCAGGCTGATTTCGGTGGAAAAACCCTGCGCGGCCGCAATTTATCCGGCGCGCGGCTTCGTCAGGCGGACATGAGTCTGGCGGTGATGAATCATACGAGCTTCGCCGGCGCCGACCTGCGCGACGTCGAGGCCTACGGCGGCGTGTTTTCCGGTTCGAGCTTCGCCAATGCGAACCTGACAAACGCATCATTCGTCGGGACCTATATGCAGGCCGCCAATCTCCGCGGCGCCAACCTGCGCGGGACGAATTTTTCCGGCGCCGAAATGGATCGGGCCGTCGGCCTGAACCAGGCGCAGCTCGATCAGGCCTGCGGCGACCGCGCCACCACCCTGCCCCGCGGCCTGCGCATACGCGCCTGCTGAGCGGCCAAGTTACGGCGAATTAAGTGGCGCCAGCGGGATTGTGCGTGAAATGAGGGGGCTCCCAGACCACTCATTGATGCTCCGAATGCCCCGAACTTCGCTGCTTCTTCTCGGTATCGCGGTTTCCCTGTTGGCCATGCCGCAGGGTTCGCTGGCCGGCGACCGGGCGGTGGCTCGCGTGGTCTCGTTCGGAGGCATGTGCGCCCGGTGCGAACTGTCCGGGCGCAAGCTTGCGGGCGCACAATTCATCGGGGCGGAATTCGCCGGGGCCGCCCTGGTCGGCGCAGACCTTCGCCAGTCGCGCTTCATCGGCTCGAACTTCGCCGGGGCCGATCTATCCCGGGCCGATCTCTCCGAAACCGCCATGACCGGCGCTAACTTCAACGGCGCCAACCTGTCCCGGGCCAGGCTTCGCGGCGCCATCCTGGTGGCGGGCAGTTTCGAGGGGGCCAACTTCCGAAACGCCGACCTCAGTTCGGTGGTCCTGTCCGGCGCGGGGCTCGCGGGGGCGGATTTCCGCGGGGCGGATCTGAGGCGCACGATCATTGCTGGCGCGGACCTCTCCCAGGTTAAGGGCTTAAGTCAGGCGCAGATCAATGGGGCCTGTGGCGACGGGCGGACCCGGTTGCCGGGGAAGTTGACCGCGCGGAGCTGCCCCGGCGTCCAGGTGATCATCCGCTCAACGGTGACCGCGCCGCCACGGCTCGTGGCCGCGGACGAGTAGGCCCTACACCTTGATCGGTGGGACGACGCGGATGTGCAACTCTTTCAATTGTTTGTCGGCCACATCCGACGGTGCGTTCATCATCAGGTCCTGGCCCTGCTGATTGAGCGGGAAGGCGATCACCTCGCGGATCGCGGTCTCTCCGGCCAGCAGCATGACGATGCGGTCTATGCCCGGCGCCAGGCCCCCGTGGGGCGGCGCCCCGTGGCGGAAGGCGTTGAGCATGCCGCCGAACTCCGCCTCCACTACCTCCGGCCCATAGCCGGCGATCTCAAAGGCCCGCAGCATCAGCTCCGGCCGATGGTTACGGATCGCCCCCGAGCACAGCTCATAGCCGTTGCAGACGATGTCGTACTGGTAGGCGAGGATATCCAGCGGGTCCTTGGCGTTCAGCGCCTCCATCTCGCCCTGGGGCATGGAGAACGGGTTGTGGGAGAAGTCCACCCGCTTGGTCTCGTCGTTAACCTCGTACATGGGGAAGTCGACGATCCACACGAACTCGAAGCGGTCCTCGTCCACCAGCTTCAATTCGGTCCCGACCCGGGTCCGGGCGGTCCCGGCGAACTTGTAGAAGACCTTCGGATCACCGGCTGCGAAGAAGGCGGCGTCCCCCTGCCCCAGACCCAGCTGGCCCATGACCGCGCCGGTCAGCTCGGCGCCCAGGTTCTTGGCGATCGGTCCGCCCCAGCCGCCCTGATCCTCGCTCCAGAAGATGTAGCCTAGGCCGGGCTGGCCCTCGCCCTGGGCCCAGGAATTCATCCGATCACAGAAAGCGCGAGAGCCGCCCTTGGGCGCCGGAATGGCCCAGACGGCGTTCCTGGCGTCCTCCAGGATGCGGGCGAACAGGCCGAAGCCGCCGCCGCGGAAATGGTCGGAGACCGTCTGCATCACCAGCGGGTTGCGCAGGTCCGGCTTGTCGGTTCCGTATTTGGCGATCGCCTCGCGGTAGGGGATGCGGGGGAACGGAAAGGCGGTCACCGGTTTGCCCTGGCCGAACTCCTCGAACACCCCGTGCATCAGCGGCTCGATGGCCGCGAACACGTCCTCCTGGGTGACGAAGCTCATTTCCACGTCGAGCTGGTAGAACTCCAGGCTGCGGTCGGCGCGCAGGTCCTCGTCGCGGAAGCACGGCGCGATCTGGAAATAGCGGTCGAAGCCGGA
>CAXNKO010000365.1:0-3195 GCA_964202685.1 Caulobacterales bacterium | reverse complement strand
GGCCGACGCGATAGGGCCGGTTGTCCCAGTTGTCGAAGTCGTAGCCGAACAGCTGGTTGTACTTTTCGTAGGCGGTGATCGAGGTCAGCGTCGCCTCGCCCACTGCGCCGGTCAGTTTCGCATAGCCGCCCTTGGCCGTGTAGTTGAACGGCATGGCGTAGTCGAAGGTGGGCTTGGCCGGATCGAATTTGTCTTTTTGGAAGCCGGCGTAGCTGTAGCCCCTGTTGCCGAGCAGGCAGGCGGCGTGCAGCTGGTCGCCGGCGGTGCCGGGCACCGGCCGGATCAGGGCGCCCGCGGCGTCGCGGCCGGCGCAATAGGTGGTCGGACGGCCGGTCACCGGATCCGGCGGGCCATAGATCCACAGCGGCATCTGGGCGGTGGAGAGGCCCTTGTTTTCCGAATAGTGGCCCTGGACCTCGAGCATCCAGTCCTCGGCCAGGTCCATCTGCACGGTGAGGCGCGCGGCCTTGGCATTAGTCTTGCCGGCCCGGCCGCCGGAGACGCCCTGGTTCTTCTGCCAGCCGTCGTCGCGGTTCCATTTGCCGGCCAGGCGGGCGCGGATGCCCTCGCCCAGCGGGCCGCCGACAGCGCCCTGCAGGATGGTCTGGTTGGCGTCACCGTACTGGAGGCTGATGTCGCCCTTGAACTCGTCGGTGGGCTTCTTGGTCGCGAAGCTCACCACCCCGGCGGTGGCGTTGCGGCCGAACAGGGTGCCCTGGGGTCCGCGCAGCACTTCTACGTGGTCCAGGTCATAGGTCTGAGAGACGCCGATGCCCTGGGAGGCCTGATAGACCTCGTCCACATAGACCGCGACCGAGGCCTCGTTGATGTTGGAGAAGTCGACGAAGCTGATGCCGCGGATGGAGAAGAACGGCGGGCCCGAGGGGCCGCCGAGGCCGCCGGCCTTGAAGTTGGGGATCAAATCGACGATCCGGGTGGCGTCCTGGATGTTCATCGCCTTCAGCTGGTCGCCGGAATAGGCGGACACGGCCAGCGGCACGTTCTGGATGTTTTCCGCGCGCTTCTGGGCGGTGACGACGATCTCGTCGATCAGCACGTTCTCCGCCGCGGCCTGGGTGGCGGCGAACGCCAGCGGCAGGGCGGTGGCCAGCAGCAGGCCCTTGAGGCCCGCGCGACCGCGACCAGCGGCGCGCGCCGCGGTTTGACTGTTAATCACCTTCATCCCCTCTGAATCGAGGCGTCCCGCCCCGGCGTCTAAAGCGCCATGAACTCCGCCGTCAGCGTTGATTGCGCCGACCTTGGCCTAGGCCGAGCGTAACTGTGTCGTGGAACGCCGCAACATTCAATCCAGCTTGAGCACGGCGCCCGGACTCTGTGACATTTTTCTCACCGGCGCGCCGGCCAGTCTTCAGTAGATAATGCGAACTATTCGCATTTGCAAACCGTGGCGGCCCTGCTAGACCGATCCAGATGCGAATGCGTCGCGTAATCGCTCCAGCCCGCCCGAGGATCCGCATGCCACCCCTGAACCACACCGCGCGCCTGTCGGCGCTGGCGCTGTTCGCCGGCGTCTGCGGACCCGCCCTGGCCCAGGTCAAGACGCCGCCGGCAGCCGGCGAGGCGCCATCGGTGCTGGAGAGCATCGTGGTCACCGGCTCCCGGGCCCGGGCCCGGGACCTGGCGGGCTCGGCCACCTACCTGGACGCCGAAGCCCTGGCGACCTTCGCCTATTCCGACGTCAACCGGGTGCTGCGCCAGGCGCCCGGCGTCACCCTGCAGGAGGAGGATGGCTTCGGCCTGCGGCCCAATATCGGCATCCGCGGCTCGGGGTCGGACCGGGCCGGGCGGGTGGCGGTGATGGAGGATGGAATCCTGATCGCGCCGGCGCCCTATGCCGCGCCGGCGGCCTATTACTTTCCGCGCCTGGCCCGCATGAGCGGGGTCGAGGTGGTCAAGGGCCCGGCGGCGATCAAGTACGGGCCGCTGACCACCGGCGGGGCGCTGCAGATGTTCTCCACCCCGATCCCCGAGACCGCCGGACGGCTGGGGGGCAAGGCTGAGCTGCTGGGCGGAAGCCATGGCGGCGGGCGGGCGCACATGGCGGTGGGCGGCTGGGCCGGTCCCGAGGGCGGCCCGCAGATCGGCGGGCTGGTGGAAGGGCTGCATGAGCGCTCGGACGGGTTCAAGACCCTGGACTCCGGCGGCGACAGCGGATTTGCCATCACCGACTGGGTGTTCAAGCTGGGCGCGCGCACCGGCGACGCCGCCGCCCTGCCCCAGTCGCTGGAGATCAAGCACCAGCGCTATAAGGAGGTCTCCGACGAGACCTATCTGGGCCTGACCCTGGCCGACTTCCGCGCCCGGCCCTACCGCCGCTACCGCGCCAGCATGGTCGACCGGCTGGATGTGAAGCACACCACCTGGCAGGCGACGCACCGGGTGGCGCTTGGCGCTGACCTGGACCTCACCACCCTGGCCTATCTCACCCGAACTCGGCGGGCCTGGTACAAGCTCAACGACGTGGCCTCCGGCGGATCGCTGCGGGCCATCGCCACGGTGCTGGCCGACCCGGCGACCTTCGCCGAGGGTTACGCGACCCTGGTGGGCGATCCGGCCTTCACCAGTGCGGCCAATGCGCTGCGGGTGCGCAACAACGCCCGCCGCTACGACGCCAGGGGCGTGCAGTCGGTGCTGAGCGCCAAACTCGCCACCGGCCCGCTCACCCATCGGCTGGAGATCTCGGCCCGCTATCACCGCGACGAGGAGGACCGGTTCCAGCAGGACGACGGCTACCGCATGGCCGCCGGCCGCATGGTGCTGACCACCGCCGGCGCGCCGGGCAGCCAGGACAACCGGCTGGGCAAGGCCGCCGCCTGGGCCTTCTTCCTGCGCGACACCGTCACCGCCGGGCGGTTGAGCGTCACCGCGGGCCTGCGCCGGGAGTCGATCAAGACCCGCCGCCTCGACTATGCCCTGGGCGACGCGGTCCGCGCGGCGCCTGCCGCGTCGATCGACGCGGCGATCGGCGTCTGGATCCCCGGCCTGGCCGCCACCTACGACCTGACCCCCGAGCTGATGCTGCTGGTCGGGGCGCACCGGGGGTTCTCCAATCCGGCCCCGGGATCGACCACCGACGCCGAGACCAGCTGGAACCATGAGGCCGGCTTCCGCTACGCCCGGGGCGGGGCGTCGCTGGAGGCGATCGGCTTCTTCAACGCCTACGGCAATCTGGTC
>CAXNKO010000364.1:0-3206 GCA_964202685.1 Caulobacterales bacterium | reverse complement strand
CGACGACCTCAACCTGCAGCAGGTGGAGGACATCCGTTTCTATGTGCGTGCGCGAGCCCATGACTCCGCCAATGCGGCGCACGCCGGCCTGAAGCCTCCGGGAGGATGAAATGACCGCCTACAAACCCGCCGCCAAGAGCGCCCTGGATCGCTTTCGCCTCGACGGCCTCACCGCCGTGATCACCGGCGCGGGCCCCGGCATCGGGACCCATGTGGCCCACGCCTTCGCCGAGATGGGCGCCAAGGTGGTGGTCAGCGCCCGGACGGGGGAGCGGGTGGAGGCCGTGGCGCGGGACATCCGCAATCTGGGCGGCGAGGCCATCGCGGTCGCCGCCGACGTGAGCAAGAAGGCCGATCTGGACCGGCTGGCCGACGCCGCCGAACAGGCGTTCGGCCCGGTGAACATCCTGCTCAACAACGCCGCCTTCGGCGCCATCGCCATCGATTCCGGCCCCTTCGACGGCGATGACGACGTCTGGGAAATGGCGGTGGCGGTCAACCTCATGGCGCCCTACCGGCTCGCCAAGCGGTTCACGCCGGGAATGAAGGCGGCCGGCTACGGCTCGATCATCAATGTGCTCACCTGCGCCGCGTTCCATCCGATCCAGCCGCAGATGGCCTATGGCTCCACCAAGGCCGGCCTGCACATGCTGACCCGCTACATCGCTAGAGGCGCCGCGCCGGAGGTGCGAGCCAACTGCATCTGCCCGGGCTCCATGAGCCCCACCGGCGAGACCAAGCCCGCCTTCGCCGAACACATCGCCAAGAACGCCATTCCGCGCACCGGCATGTCCGAGGAGGTGACCGGCGCGGCCCTGCTGCTGGCCTCACCGGCGTCCAGCTACACCACCGGCCAGGTGATTTTCTGCGAGGGCGGCCGCATCAACACGCTGTATTAGCGCGCGTCTGGCCTGGGGGATGGCGGATGCAACCGCATGACGACACCGACCCGCCCGCCGGCGCGGCGCCAGAGCCCGGCCCGCAGGTCTATCGCTGGTACGTGCTTGGGATCCTGACCCTGACCTATGCGATCCACGCCATGGACCGCAACATTGTCAACCTGCTGCTGGAGCCGATCAAGCGCGAGTTCCACGTCTCTGACAGCGCGCTGGGGCTGCTCACCGGCCTGGGCTACGCCGTGCCCTTCGCCATCGCCGGCCTGCCGCTGGGCGTACTGATCGACCGCACCAACCGCCGGCGCCTGCTGGCGATCCTGCTGTCGGTCTGGAGCGCCTTTACCGCGCTGGGCGGACTGGCGCAGAACTACGCGATGCTGCTGGCGACCCGCATGGCGGTGGGCGCGGCGGAATCCGGAACCCCGCCGAACATCCTGTCTCAGATCTCCGACTATTTCCCGCCCCGGCTGCGGGCCACGGCGGTGAGCATCTTCTACATCGGCGCGCCCGTCGGCACGATGCTGGGCGCCTTCCTGGCCGGCCAGATCACCGCCACCCACGGCTGGCGCGCGGCGCTGTTCGTGGCGGCGATCCCGGGCTTCGTCGTGGCCGTCATCCTCATGCTCACCGTGCGTGAGGCGAAACGTGGCGGCCAGCCGACTGGCGTCGCGCCGATCCCGCTGATGGAGGCCCTGAAGATCGTCCGCGACCCGGCCATGGCCTGCGTCCTGGCCGCCTTGATCATCGGTGGCCTGGCCTCGGTGGGCATCGGCGCCTGGACCGGACCGCTGCTGATGCGCAGTTTCCACCTGCCGGTCCAGGACGCCGGCAAGCTGGTGGCCCTCACCGGCCTGGTGGGCGCGTGCGGCACCGCTCTGGGCGGCGTCATCTCCGACCTGTTCGCCAAGGGCCGCAGCGAACGGCTGCTGCTGCTGGCCGGCCTGACCAATCTGATCGCCCTGCCCTTGTTCCTCTATGCGGTGCTGGCCCGCGACATAGCGGGGTTCACCGCAGCGTTCCTGGCCTGGAGCGTCATCCACGTTATCTACTGGGGGCCAGGCTACGGCGTGGCGCTGGGGCTCGCGCCGGCCCAGACCCGCGGGCGGATCATGGCGCTGACCTTCGTGCTCAGCAACATCCTCGGGGCCGGCATGGGGCCTCAGATCGTCGGCTGGCTGTCCGACGCCTTCAGCGCCGCCGGCGACCCCGACGCCCTGCGCCATGCGGTGGCGGCGCTTGGCGTGGCGGTGGGTCTGGCGGGCCTGCTGTTCCTGGCCGCGATCCGGCTGGTGCAACCCGGGGTCACCCAGCCGATCGAACAACCCGTATGACCGCGCTCCGGGGCCGGGTGGTCGCTATCACCGGCGCCTCGCGGGGTCTGGGCCGCCAGGCGGCCCGCGACCTGGTCGCCGCCGGGACGATGGTGGCCCTGCTGGCCAGGGGCTCCGAAAACCTGACCGCCGCCGCCGCCGAACTGGGCGACAGCGCCGCCGCCTTCCCCGCCGACATCGGCGACGCAGGCTCGGCCGCCGCCGCCATCGACGCGGCGGCTCTCCGCTTCGGCCGCCTGGACGCCCTGATCAACAACGCCGGCCTCTATCATCCGATCCGGGTCGACAAGAGCCCTACCGCGCTGATCGAGCGGCACCTGACCACCAACCTCCTGGGGGCCATCTGGTGCGTGCGCGCCGCCATCCCCCACCTGCGGGCGGCCGGCGGCGGCGACATTGTCAACATCTCCTCCCTGGCGGCCCGCACCCCCCGGCCGCTGCTGTCGGTCTACGCCGCCACCAAGGGCGGTCTGGAGTCCTTCTCCACCGGCCTGCGCAATGAGCTGCGCAAGGACCGGATCCGCGTCACCGTGCTGCGCGTCGGCTCCATGGCGGGTGGTTCCGGCGGCCTCGGCGTCGATCCCGAGGTGCGAGCCGAGTTCCTGGAAGGCGTCGCCGCCACCGGCGGGGCCTGGGGCGCCCCGGTCCGCCCCGCGTCCCTGTCGCGCATTCTCATGGACATTCTGGCCCTGCCCGCCGACGTCAGTGTCAATCTGGTGGACGCCCGCCCGATCTGAGCTCCGTGGACGCTGGGAAATTCTGCGGCGGCGGACTACTGCCTCGCGCGAAAGCGTTTTCGCCTTGTCGCCCCCGCGCGTAGAAAGAGATGGGGGTGCGCGGACCATGCCGTGACCCACGCCAACCTTCGTCATTCTTGGGTTTTGCCACGATGAAAGCTCACCTGATGTGGATCGCACTGGCGCTGGGCGCCGCGGTCGGGCTCTCAGGTTGTGGCGGTGGCGGCGGTGGTGGCGGCGCG
>CAXNKO010000363.1:0-3223 GCA_964202685.1 Caulobacterales bacterium | reverse complement strand
ACGGGTTGCGAGTGAGGTCGCGGATTTCCTCGGCTGGTTCGGAGGTCCGCCCGGCATTGACGGCCTGCTGCGGGCGGGCATCGCCCATCTGTGGATTGTGACCATCCACCCTTTCGACGATGGCAACGGCCGGGTCGCGCGCGCCATCGCCGACCAGGCGCTCGCCCAGGCAGAGGGATCGCACCAGCGATTCTATAGCCTTTCCGGCCAGATTCGCCGCGAACGCGCGGACTACTACGCCATCCTGGAGCGCACCCAAAAGGGCGATCTGGACGTCACCGCGTGGTTGTTGTGGTTCCTGGCCTGCTTCACCCGCGCCGTCGGCGGCGCTGAGGCGACCAGCGCCGATGTCCTGCGCAGGTCTGAGTTCTGGCGCGCCCAGGATGGCGTCGCGATGAGCGCACGCCAGCGCGCGATGCTGAACCGGTGCCTTGGCGGCTTCGCGGGCAACCTCACAGCGAAAAAGTGGGCGACCCTGGCGAAATGCTCACTGGCCTCGGCGCAGCGCGATATCGCCGATCTGATCGAAAAGGGGGTGCTGCGCCGCAATCCCGGCGGCGGCAAGAATGCAAACTATGGGCTGGCCTGAACCGCAGCAATCGTCAGAACCCGCCCAGCCCTTTCAATATGCTGCCCATCCCCGGCTTCTTCTGCGGCTGCGGCGGTTGGCCGGGGCGCCGCGGCGGGCCGTCCTCGCCGCCGCTCATGTCCATGCCCTCCATGCCCAGCAGGGCCCCGGTGGTGGTGCGGTAGCGGACCTTCACCGTCCACTCCAGGTTCCAGACCTGCTTCGGGTTGGCCGGTTTGGGGGGATGGGAGAAGTTGGCCTCATTGCCATAGCCGTGCAGCTGCACCATCGCGCCATCGACGGACTCCACCACCTGCTTGGGAATCAGGCAGCTGGTCGCCTGGGGACCCATCAGCGCCCTCGACGCCACCAGTCGGGTGATGTCGCCGTTGGAGAGGTAGGGCGGCAGCATCATGGCCGCGGTCTGCACCTCCGACGAGGTCCACATGACGAACTCGTTCTTGCGTTTGCCCTGGCCCATCACCGCGGCGAGATAGGCCTGGGCGCCGGCGGCCGGCCGCCAACCCAGCATGGAAGACCCCGCCGCGGTCGCCGCGTTCTGGGTGATGTTCAGCGCGCCCAGGAAGTCCTGGTTGGGCCCCAGGGTGAAGTTGATGGTCGGCGTATAGTTGCCCTGCACCGCGTGGGCGCCAACCAGGGAGCCGTCGGCGGGCACCCGGGTCCGGCCGCGGGTGTTGGGCCAGTCGCCATAGGTGGTGCTGCGGCCGGGCGCCGGGCCGATCTGGGAGGCGAGGCTCCAGCCGCGGTTGAAGCTGGCCAGTTCAGGCGGGATCACCCCCTTGGCCAGCTTGGAGGTGTCGATCACCACCGGCTGGCCCTGGCGGGCCTGGTCGCCACAGCCCCAGAAGATCAGCATGCGGTAGTTGGGAATCTCGCCGGGGACGTCGCGATCCACCTGGGGCCGAGGCTGGGGCGTCACCAGGGGCAGCATCTGGCCCGCCCCCAGCGCCGGCGGAGCCAGGTGCTGGGCGCTGGGCTCACCGGGGGTGGGACTGCGCTTGCTGCCCAGCTCCAGGCGCAGGGTCTTGTTGGCGTTGCCGCCCCGGCCCCCGCCCATCATCATGCCCATCATCTGACTGGTAGAGGGCGCGCCGCCGCCGCCCATGGAGAACCCCGAACTGGTCTCGGCGCTCATCCAATAGACCGCCACCGGCCCGCTCGTCTGGCTGGTCGCCGAGCCCGCCAGACCCGCCGCAAGGGTCAAAGTCGCGATGGTCAGAACACGCATGTTCACACCCCAGGCTGAATTCACCGGCCTGCAGTCTGGAGCCATTCCCCGCCGTTCGCCAGCCTTGATGCGGCCTTGGCCAACCTTCACCCCGCCGCTGTTGCGGAAACCGTCCCGCTCAGGCGAAGGTGGGCGCGCAAGACGGGGAAAACGTGATGACCGCACCGGGCAGCCCGACCACCGCCTACCCCCACCTGTTCTCGCCGATCCGCATCGGCCGCATGGACCTGCCCAACCGGGTGGTGCTGCCGCCCCATGCCTCGGCGGTGGGCAATATCTTCGGCGGCGCCAAGGAGTTCGAGCGCGTCAGGGCCTATTGCGTGCGGCGCGCGGAGGCGGGCGTCGCCTGGTTCGACACCGTCGGCGGCGGGGTGGCCCAGCCGTTCATTCCCGGCTTCGAACACGCCGAGGCGTCGGCCCAGTCCACCGGCACCTTCCGGCTCAGCCACTTCGTCGAGCGCGTCGGCGCCCTGGCCGAGGCCCTGCACGCCCATGGCGCCTACCTCACCGGCCAGGTCAATGTGCTGGGGGGCATGCCGCATGCGCCGTCGGCGATAAATTCCCAGCCGCACAACAACTTCGTCCCGCATGTTCTCACCACCGGCGAGATCGCCTGGTACGTGGCCGAGTACGGCCATTCCGCCGGCCGCATGCGCGAGGCCGGCGCCGACGGGGTCGAGATCCACATGAACCACGAGGATCTGACCCAGTGGTTCCTGTCGCCCTACACCAACCGCCGGACGGACGACTACGGCGGCTCGGTGGCGAACCGCTGCCGCATGGTGATCGAGGTGCTGGGGGCCATGCGCGCGGCCATGGGTCCGCAGATGACCCTCGGCGTGCGGCTGAACATGGATGAGCCCCCCCGCCGCGGCTACGACCTCGATGAGGGTGTAGCCATCGCCCGGACCCTGGAGGCCTCGGGGCTGATCGACTATCTGCACTGCGTCGAGGGCTCCACCTGGGGAAACCCCAGCTACATCCAGCCCGGCCTCTACAAACCGGCGCAATGGGCGGAGAAGGCCGGGAAATATAAGGCCGCCCTGCAGCTGCCGGTGATCTATTCGGGTATCGTCAACACCGCCGAGGTCGCCGAACAGGTGCTGGCCGCCGGCCACGCCGACGCGGTGGGCATGGCCCGGGCCTTCATCGCCGACCCCGACGTGCTGGCCAATGCGCGGGCCGGCCGTAGTGGACTGACGCGGCCATGCGTGGGCTCCAACCGCTGCATCAGCCGGCGGATGGAGGGGCTCAGCTTCGCCTGCTCGGTCAATCCCCAGGTGGGCTTCGAGGCCGACACCTGGGGCGCGGCCAAGGCGCCGCGGCGGGTGCTGGTGGCCGGTGGCGGCCCGGCCGGGGCCGAGATCGCCGGCCTGCTGGCCGAGCGCGGCCACGAGGTGGCGTTG
>CAXNKO010000362.1:0-3229 GCA_964202685.1 Caulobacterales bacterium | reverse complement strand
TCGATCATTGGCCTGGGCGCGGTGCTGCTGGGGCTGTTCTCCCTGTGGCTGGCGGCGGCCTATGAGATCTACATCCTCACCCTGGGCCCGGAGCCGCCGGTCTCGGCCGCCGCGTTCGTCCAGGACGTGGTCTCCACCGGCGCCGGCTGGACGATGATCAGCGTGGGCATGGTGGTGGGCTTCCTGTTCGCGGTGGTGGCCCTGACCATCAGCGTGGTGTCGTTTCCGCTGATGCTCGACCGCAGTGTGGGTCTTGTCACCGCCATCACCACCTCGGTGCGCGCGGTCGCCGCCAATCCGGGGCCGATGAGCCTGTGGGGCCTGATTGTCGCCGGGAGCCTGGTGCTGGGATCGGCGCCGGCGCTGATCGGCCTGATCATCGTCATGCCGGTGCTGGGCCACGCCAGCTGGCATCTCTACCGCAAGCTTATCGGGGAGGCGGAGGCATAGCTGCGGCGCCTGCCGATGCGCCTCACGATCCATTCACCTCGATAATCCGGCCGATGAATCCCTCCGGGTCAGCGCCGTGGTCGCGGATCTGATCCAGCATCCGTTCGTCAGTGGGCAGCAGGAAGCGATTGGCGCGGATCGCCGCTACCACCATGGCCCCCACTTCGTCGGCGGTGCGGCCCTCGGAGGTTTTCACCGCGAAGGTTCCCAGGGCCTCGGGCATCTCCCCATGCAAGGTGATCTGCTCGCGGATATTGGTGGTGACGGGACCGGGGCACAGGCAGGTGACGCCGATCCCGCGCGGGCGCAGATAGACAGCCAGCCCCTCGCTCAGGCTCACCACGGCGGCCTTGCTGGCGTTGTAGGCCAAGGTGTCCGTTCCATAGCTGATCAGGCCCGCGTAGGAGGCGGTGTTGACGATGTGGGCCTCGTCGGCGGCTCGGAGATCCGCCAGAAAGGTCTGCACGCCGAGGACCACCGAATGGAAGTTGATCCGCATGGTCCGCTCCCAGGCCACCGGCGGCAGGTCTTCTATCGAGCCCACCGGCAGGACGCCGGCGTTGTTCATCAGGATGTTGACTCGGCCGAAGCGGTCGATGGCGGCCTGGCGCAGGGCGGCGATGTCGGCGGCCTCGCCCACGTCGCAGTGGACCACAAGCGCCGCTACGCCGCAGGCCTCGACCATGGCGGCGGTCTCGGCCGCCCGCTCATCGTGAATATCGGCCACCACCACGTGAACGCCCTCCCGGGCCAGGGCGCGCGCGGTGGCGCGCCCCATGCCGCTGGCGGCGCCGGTGATGACGGCGACCTTGTCCTTGAATGTTCGCATGCCGCGCGTCCCAACCCCGTCCCGACGGCTGGACGCCGCCACGCTTCTGGTCCAACTCGTCACCGGCGGCGCGCCGGCGTCAAGGCGCGCGAATGGAGGGGTCCGCATGGAATACTGGCTGAACTTCAGCATGGTCGAGATCGACCAGTTGGTTCCCCTGGCCCGGGCGGCCGAATCGCTCGGGTTCACGGGGGTGTCCATGGGCGATCATCTGATCTTCCCGCGCGAGCTGAAGTCGCCCTATCCCTATTCCAAGGACGGCAGCGTCATGTGGCGGCCGGAGGATCATTGGCCGGACTGCTGGGTCGCCATCGCCGCCATGGCCGCCAGCACCGCCAGGCTGAAATTCACCACCGGGGTCTACATCCTGCCGCTCCGCGAACCGATGGCGCTGGCCAAGGCCCTGGCCACGGCGGCGCACCTGTCGGGCGGCCGGGTCTATGGCGGCTTCGGCGCCGGCTGGATGCGCGAGGAGTTCGACTACGCCCATGAGCGCTTCGAGGGGCGCGGGGCGCGGATGGACGAGATGATTGAGATCATGCGCAAGCTTTGGACCGGGCGGATGGGCGAGCATCGTGGCGACAATTACGACCTGCCCGGCGTGCAGATGGCGCCGGCGCCGCCGCCGATCCCGATCCTGATCGGCGGCAACAATGACGCGGCCTTGCGCCGGGCGGCCCGCAACGATGGCTGGATCGGCGTTCACCGCACCTTCGAGGCCACCGAGCCACTGGTGGGCAAGGTGCGGGCGATGCGCGCGGAGACCGGCGCCAAGGGCCACTTCACCCTGATGCTCAACGCCTTCCGCACCACCGAGGAGGATCGTGACCGCATTGCCGGGCTGGGGTTCGAGGCCCTGGTGCTGCCCGTGGCCGCGACCAGCCGCGAGGCCTCGCTGGAGGGACGGATGGAGGGGATGCGCCGGCTGGCCGGTGATCTGGCGCTGGCCTGAACTGGCCGGTTGGCGTGGGCGGCCGGGCTTGCTTAATAGCCCCGGCGGACAGTGCAGTCAGAGGGCGCGGGCATGCTTGAGGGAATGAAGGTCATCGAAATGGCGTCGATCGCCGCGGGGCCGGTGGCGGCGACCATGCTGGCGGAGTGGGGCGCCGACGTGATCAAGATCGAGCCCCTCGACGGCGACCGAGGCCGCTACATCATGCAGGGCCTGGGGGTGAAGGACCTGCCTTTCGACCCCGATCTCGACCTGCACAATCGCAACAAGAAGTCCCTGGCCCTGGATCTCGCCACTCCTGAGGCGCATGAAATCATCGAGACTCTGGTCAAGGGTGCCGACGTCTTCATCACCAACATGCTCTCCGACAAACTGGCCAAACGGCGCCTGGACTGGGCCTATCTGTCCAAGATCAACCCCCGGCTCGTGCACGCCTCCATATCTGGCTACGGCGCCACTGGACCCGACTCCCAGCGGCGCGCCATCGATCACACCGCCTTCTGGTCCCGCTCGGGCCTCGCCCACCTGATGACGCCCAAGGGTCAGGATCCGGTGCCGATCCGCCGGGCCATGGGCGACCGCATCACCGCCACGGGGCTGGTGGCCGGGATTCTGGCGGCCTACGTCGAGGTGCAGCGCACGGGCAGGGGCCGGGTGGTGGAGACCTCGCTGCTGCGTTCGGCGGTGTTCGTCGGCGGCGCCGATATCGCCATGCAGGTGGCGGTGGGTCGGGTGGGGTCAAGCCAACCCAGGATGTCGAACGTCAACCCGCTCAACGCCTTCTTTCCCACCAAGGACGACCGCTGGATCGCCGCCAACCTGACCCATATCGACCTTTTGGACGTGCTGGATCATCCGGAAATCCTCACCGATCCGCGCTTCAAGGACGCCGCGGCGCGGCGCAGGCACAACACCGAGGTGATCGAAATCCTCGACTCCATCTTCCGCGAACGGACCCTGGCCGAATGGAACCAGCGGCTGCAGGCGGCGGAGTTCAC
>CAXNKO010000361.1:0-3240 GCA_964202685.1 Caulobacterales bacterium | reverse complement strand
GGCGCGGGGCTGGGGGTGCTGGGCCAGGTGGTGGTGGCGGAGGAGGCTGCCAAGTGCCGGATGGGGGCGTTCTTTCCGGCCTGCGGGGCGTTTGGGGGCAATCCACCAAGTGTGTTGTTCGCCGCCACCCCCGAGCAATTTGAACAATGGGGTCGGCCCATCGTCGAGGGCCGGGCGGCGCGGGCCTTCAACGCCATCAGCGAGGCCGCCGGCGGCTCCGACCCGGTGCGGGCCATCCAGTGCCGGGCCGAGCGGGACGGCGAGCACTATGTGCTGCGCGGCGCCAAGATGTGGACCACCCACGCCGGCACGGCCGACTACGGCATCGTCTACGCCCGCACCGGCGAGGCCGGCCAGAAGGGCGGCATCAGCTGTTTCGTGGTGGAGACCAGGACGCCGGGCCTGACCGTGAAGCCCATCGGGGTGCTGACCAGCTATTCGCCCTTCGAGCTGCATTTCGACGATGTGCGCATCCCGGCGGAAAACCGCATCGGCGGCGAGGGCCAGGGGTTCTCGTTGGCCGACGGCTTCCTGGTGCAGACCCGGATCACCTATGCGGCCGGCTGCATCGGCATCGCCCAGATGGCCCTGGAGTACGCCATCGACTGGGCCAACCAGCGCGAGACCTTCGGGGTCAGGCTGGCCGACCGCCAGTCCATCCAGTGGGTCATCGCCGACTGCGAGATCGAGCTGCGGGCGGCGCGGCTGTTGACCTATCAGGCGGCCTGGAACGCCGACCTGGGCCGCGACGTCAAGGTCGACGCCTCAATCGCCAAGCTGTACGCCGCCGAGCATGCGTTCAGGATCGTCGACCGCTGCATGCAGATCCTGGGCGGCCTGGGGGTGGCCCATGCGCTGCCCCTGGAGCGCTGGTTCCGGGAACTGCGGGTCAAGCGGCTGGGCGAAGGCGCGTCGGAGGTGCAGAAGATGGTCATCGCCAAGGCCGTGCTCGGCCGGCGGGCGGGGTAGGGAGCCGGCATGCAGATCGTGGGCCTTGTGGCCATGTCGCACTCGCCGTCCTGGGATCTGTCCATGGACCACCAGGGGCCGGGCGCGCGCTATGTGGCCGCGGTCAGCCAGGCCCGCGAGCTGGCCCGGGCGGCCCTGCCCGACGCCATCGTGGTGTTCGGGCCCGACCACTGCCGCAATTTCTTCTTCGACCTGATGCCGGCCTTCTGCATCGGCGCCGAGACCCTTGCGGGCTTCGGCGACTACAGCTCGCCGGCCGGGCCGCTGCCCGCCGCCACCGCGCTGGCCCGCGGCCTGGCGGAATCGCTGATGGAGCGGGGGTTCGACCCGGCCCTGTCGCTGCGCATGGGCGTCGATCATGGGATCACCCAGGCCTATGGGGCGGTGGACCCGACGCTGGCCACGCCGCTGGTTCCGGTCCTGGTCAATTGCGCCGGCCCGCCCATGCCCAGCTTGCGGCGCTGCCACGGCTTCGGCCAGGCGGTGGGCCGGGCGATCCGCGCCATGCCGGGCGCGGAGCGGGTGCTGGTGGTGGGCTCGGGCGGGCTCTCCCATTCGCCGCCGTCGGTTTCGCCCGACGACCCGCTGCTGTCGGCGGACAACCGCGACTATGTGATCAACGGCCGGGGACGGGCGCGGGACTTCAACGCCGCCCGGGAGCAGGCCTCCATCGCGCGGCGCAAGCTAGGCGGGGTGGGACCGATCAACGAGGCCTGGGACGGCTGGTTCCTGCAGCGGATCGCGACCGGCGACCTGGAGCCGATCCTGGCCATGTCATCCGAGGAGCTGCTGGCCCAGGCCGGCGTCGGCGGCCAGGAGGTCCGCGCCTGGATGGCGGCCCTGGGCGCCTGGGACGCCCCGGTCGCCAACCTGGCCTATGAACCCGTCCCCACCTGGATTACCGGCATGGGCTGCATCAGCGCCTTCGCCTGAACCCTTCTGAAGCGAGACCCGCCATGACCGACAAGGACAGCCACCGCAGCATCTGGAGCCACCTGCTGCGCACTCCGTTCAAGCAGGACTGGGTGGACGCTGGCGGGGTCAGCACCCGCTACATCCAGGCCGGACCCGCCGACGCGCCAAAGGTGGTGATGATCCACGGCACCAGCTCCAGCTGGGAGGCCTTCTGCGCCACCATCGAGTCCCACGCCAAGCACTTCAACTGCTACGCCCTCGACCTGGTGGGCTGCGGCTTCAGCGACAAGCCGGACAAGCCCTATGAAATCCCGGTCTATGTGGAGCATGTGCGCGCGTTCATGGACGCCCTGGGCATCCAGCACGCCTCGCTGATCGGGGTGTCCCTGGGCGCCTGGGTGGCGGGCCGGTTCGCGGTGACCTATCCGGAACGGGTGGATCGGATGACCCTGCTGGCCACCTCCGGCATGGTGGTCAACAAGGAGACCATGAACCGCACCAAGGGGGTGCGCGGCAACGCTGTCGATGACCCCAGCTGGGAGAACATCGAGCGGGTATTCGACTCCATCCTGTTCGACAAGAAGGACCGCATCGACGACCTGGTGATGGTGCGCCAGACCATCTACCGCCAGCCCGGCATCAAGACCGCCATGAACAATGTGCTGGTGCTGCAGGAGCCGGAGGTGCGCGAACGCAACCTGGTCACCGAGGACGAATGGCGCACGGTCAAGGCGCCGCTGCTGATCTGGCTCGCCCCCGATGACAACCCCGACTATCTGGTCACCGGCAAACGCATCGCCGAAGTCGCTCCCGACGCCCGCACCGTCGAGGTCACCGGCGTCAAGCACTGGACCCACTTCGAGCGGCCGGACATTTTCGACCGGGTGAACATCGCGTTCTTGAAGGGCGAGGACGTTCAGCCGTAGGGCCGGAACCCGGGGACCACGGCCCCGTCGGCGAGGCGGATGAACTCCAGCGTCACCGGCTGTCCCACCTCCACCGCGCCCGGCCCGAGGATCTGGGCGAACAGGCGCGGGCCTTCCTCCAGTTCGACGACGCCGGAGACATAGGGGATCTCGCCGGCCAGGGCCGGGTCGTAGGCCATGCGCATGACCACGAAGGCGTGGATCTGGCCGCGGCCGCTGGCGGGGCGCCATTCCAGCGCCTCGGAGCCGCAGTCGCCGCAGTAGAGCCGCGCGAGGTCGCAGGTCCCGCAGGCCGTGCAGTGCTGCACCTTGAGCACCCCGGCGTTCAGCCCCTCGAAGAAGGCGGCGGACACCTCGTCGGGCTCGGGGGACGGCAGGTTGGTCAGCGCCATCAGCCGCGGCCCTTGTGGCGGCTCATCACCAGGCAGGC
>CAXNKO010000360.1:0-3244 GCA_964202685.1 Caulobacterales bacterium | reverse complement strand
CTTGATGGGGGCGAAAAACACCAGGAACACCACCACGTTGGTCGCGAACTGGGCGAATATGGCGCAGATGGCCACCACCACGGCGCCGAAGGCGTAGTAGCGCAGGTGGGCGTCGTGCATGCCCCTGGAGAACAACCGATCGACGGTCATGCCGTTGGTGAGCTGGCCGCCAACCCCGAACACCGCGGTGAAGATGCCCAGCATCACGCCGATCTCGCCTACCGACAGGCCATAGCTGCGTTGCATGATGGTGGGCAGCCAGGCGAGCTGGGCGTTGGTCGCCGCGTAGAGGCAGGCGAAACCGGTGATGTAGCAGGTCAGATAGCTCCAGTTCTCGAGCATGAACTTGAAC
Source organism: Caulobacterales bacterium (assembly GCA_964202685.1). Classification (GTDB taxonomy): domain Bacteria; phylum Pseudomonadota; class Alphaproteobacteria; order Caulobacterales; family Caulobacteraceae; genus Phenylobacterium. The sequence continues at coordinate 2,892 of CAXNKO010000360.1, read as the reverse complement.
ACGTCGCTCCAGGGCGCCTGGGCCTGAAGCTGACCGTTGGCGTGCCTTGGGCGGGTGGGTTCGGGAATGAACAGCACCAGCACCGCGATGAGCACCCCCGGCAATCCGGTGACGATCAAGGCGATCTGCCAGGCGGCCAGGTGGCCCAGCATCGGGAAGGTCATGCCGTCGCCGGCCCAGGTCAGCACCGCGCCGCCGATGGCGTAGGCCGTGGCCCCGCCGAGGATGGTGCCGCAGTTGAAGATCGAGAACACCGTCGCCAGCTTGTGGCGCGGGAACATGTCGGCCAGCAGCGAATGGGCCGCCGGGCCCAGGGCGGCCTCACCGATGGCCACGCCGATCCGTGCCGCCATCAGGGTTCCGAACGAGGTTGACAGGCCGCCGGCCGCCGCGGCCAGGGACCAGATCACCACGCCGATGCAAAGCACCATGCGGCGGGAAAAGCGGTCGGCCAGATAGCCGAACGGGATGGCGAACAGCAGCAGGGCGAGACCGAAAGCCGCGCCCTGCAGGACGCCGATCTGGCTGTCGGAGAGCAGCAGGTCGGCCTTGATGCCGCCGACCATCAGCGAAATCACCTGCCGGTCCAGGAAGGCCAGGAAGGTCACCAGCAGCAGAATCGCCAGGCCGATCCAGGCCTTCAGCGGAATGGCGTCCGACCGCGCCTTCGCGCCCGCTGGGTCGGGGGTGGTGGTGGTCATCTGGTGTCTCGCTGGTTGCCCCGGCCGGTGCGGTCAGCCTAGACCGCAACGGCGCCGTCGCGCCAGCGCGGAGCCTAGTCCAGGCGCTCGACCTCGTCCGGCGTGCTCACCGTGACGTCCAGATCCTTCACCAGGCCGTTGGCGACCGAATAGACCCAGCCATGCACCGACAGGCTCTGGCCCCGCGCCCAGGCGTCCTGGACGAACACGTCGGAGCCGACGTTGCGCACCTGCTGGATGACATTGAGTTCGCAGAGCCGGTCCAGCCGCGCGCCGTCGTCGGCCAGGGCCTCCAGCTCGCAGCGGTGGGCGCGATGCACGTCGCGGATCGGATGCAGCCAGTGATCGACCATGCCGCGCCGCTTGCCATCCACCGCCGCGGCCACGCCGCCGCAGCCGTAGTGGCCCACCACCATGATGTGCTTCACCTTGAGCACGTCGACGGCGAACTGCAGCACCGACAGATAGTTGGCGTCCTGGGGAGGGGCGAGGTTGGCCACGTTGCGATGCACGAACAGCTCGCCCGGATCCAGGTCAACGATCTCATTGGCCGGCACGCGGCTGTCCGCGCAGCCGATCCACAGGTATTCGGGGGCCTGCTGGCCCACTAGGCGCTCGAAAAATCCGGGATCGGCGGCGATCTTGCGCTGCGCCCAGGCGCGGTTCTTGGCTTTCAGATGTTCCAGCATGGGCGCTCAATACGAATTCGCTCGGCGCACCGCAATCCCGGGCTCGCAAGGAGCGTGAACCCGTGATCCATTCCGGGGACAGCCAAACCGCGTTGTCGAGGACCCCCAATGATCGTCATTCATCACGCCGAGGCGCGGCGTTCCGAGCGGGTGGCCTGGCTGCTGGAGGAACTGGGCGTGGCCTATGAGCTGCGGTTCACGCCGGGCGACGTCATCGGCTCGGTGCGCAAGCTGCAGGCGGAGTCCGGCCATGGGTATGGAATGGCGCCGGTGGTGGAGGACGGCGATCTCAAGCTGATCGAATCCGCCGCCATTCTGGAGACGCTGCTCAATCGCCATGGTGACAGCCGCCTGCGCCCGGCGCTGACGTCCCCCGACCATCCGGCCTATCTGGAATGGCTGCACTTCGCCGAGGGCACCGCCATGCCGCGGTTCACCCTGGAGGTGGTCCAGCGCGGCCTGCCGCCGGCCAAGACCGCCGAGGAACAGGCTCGCCGCGAGGGCGCCAGCGCCAAGATCCTCGCCTATGTGGACAAGACCCTGGCGCGGACGCCCTATTTCGCCGGACAGGAATTCTCCGCCGCCGACATCATGATGCAGTTCCCGCTGCGGATCGGCGCCTCCATCGCCGCCGGACGCAAGGGCTATCCGGCCAAGCTGCTGCAGCCGCCGCCGGAATGTTTCGCGGCCTATCCCAACGTCGGGGCGTTTCTGGACCGGGTGGCGGCGCGGCCGGCGTTCCAGCGGATGATGACCGCCACCATGCCCCAGGGCTGGCCCAGCATCTGATCGGCCGCGCCCTTGAGCAATCCGGGCGCGGAGGCTAGGGGAACGGCCACGGAGGCTGAACCACCGATGATCCTGACCGAGACCCAGGTGATGATCCGCGACGCGGTGCGGGACTTCGCGCGGGCCGAGATCGCGCCCCGGTCGCGGGCGTTCGAGGCGGCGGGGGGCTACCCGGAGGATCTGTTTCCCCGGCTGGCGGAGCTGGGCCTTTGCGGCATGACCGCTCCGGAAGAAGTGGGCGGGGCCGGCGCCGACCTAGTCTCATATGCCCTGGCGATGATCGAGATCGCCGCGGCGGACGGGGCGCTGTCGACCATTCTGTCCATCCAGAATTCCCTGATCGTGGCGGCGATCCTCAAGCACGGGACCGTGGCGCAGCAGGACCGGTTCCTGTCCGACCTGATCGGCGGCAGGAGCATCGGCGCCTTCTGCCTCACCGAGGCCGACGCCGGCTCCGACGCCGCGGCGATCCGCACCCGCGCGCACAAGGTCGCCGACGGCTACCGGCTCAAGTGCGCCAAGCAGTTCATCACCTCCGGCAAGACCGCCAAGCTGGCCATCGTCTTCGCGGTCACCGACCCGGACGCCGGCCGCAAGGGCATCTCGGCCTTTCTCGTGCCCACCGACAAGCCGGGCTTCACGGTGGCCCGGGTGGAGGACAAGCTGGGTCTGGGGGCATCGGACACCTGCGCGCTCAGCGTCGACGACGTGCA
>CAXNKO010000359.1:0-3255 GCA_964202685.1 Caulobacterales bacterium | reverse complement strand
AGAACCGATCGTCCCGGCGCAGGCGCAGGACGATGGGTTTAGCGACCCTTCTCCCTGGAGGGAGAAGGCCCACGGAATGCCAACTTGAAAATCCTGAGCTTCCGCCGTCGCCTAGCGGTCCAGGCGGGCGTCGATGAACTTCGCCCCGCCGGCCAGGGCGTCCAGGGTGTTGCTCTCCTGGCCGAACTTGCGGCGGTAGGTCCAGTAGCCGGCCAGCACTTTTTCCACGTAGTTGCGGGTCTCCACCGCCGGCAGGCATTCGATGAGCAGCAGGCTGTCGACCTCGCCGCCCACCAGTCTGACGGTCTTCTGCAGCATGCCGGGGCCGCCGTTGTAGGCCGCCACCGTGCGCAACAGGTCGTAACCCACGCCCCGCTCCATCAGCCAGGTCAGGTAGTCCTGGCCGACCCGCAGGTTGAAGGCCGGATCGAACAGCGGCTTCATGTCCGAGCGCAGCTTGTCGTCGCCGGCGGCCCGGGCGGCGGCCTCGGGCATCAGCTGCATCAGGCCCACCGCGCCGGCGCGCGAGATGGCCAGCGGGTTGAACCGGCTCTCCTGGCGCACGATGGCGTAGACCAGGGCCCTGTCGAGGGTGAACCCCCACTTGGGCGCCAGCGGCGGGGTGGGATAGTCGGCGGGACTGGCGGTGCGCACCGGAATGGGGCGCTGGGCGGTCGCCTGGGGGTTCAGCGCCACCGCCAGCGAGGTCCATTGCTGGCGCTCCGCCGGGGTCCTGGCCAGGGCCAGGCCGGCGCGCAGCTCCTGGCCCGCCTCCAGCGGTCGGCCGATCTGCGTCAGGGCGGCGGCGCGGTGGGCGCGCGGTTCGAGCTTGACGAATTTGGTCACATCGACGGCGGGGCCGCTAAAGGCGGTCAGCACGATGTCGCCCTGGCGGGCCCGGTTGTCGGCGGCGGCCGACTGCAGCCGCACGCGCCGTTCGGCGATCATGCCATAGAAGGTGTCCGGGAAGGCCGCAGCCTCGCGCAGGTAGCCGGCCGCCTTCGCCGCATCGCCGGTTTCGTCCGCCGCGCGGGCGGCCCAGAAGGCCCCGGCGGCGCGCAGCCAGGGGTCTTCGCGGCCGTCGCGGGCCACCTTGAGGAAGTAGGTCTCGGCCAGGGCGGGGTTTTTCAGGCGATAGGCCGAAAGGCCGGCGATCCAGAAGTCGCCCGCGTCCGGGGCCAGGGTCAGGGCGCGCCGGACGTCGCCGGCGTAATAGGCCGAACGCGCCGCATAGCCGCGGCTGCCCGGCAGCCGGTTGACGAAGTCGCTGGCCGCCTCGCCCACCCGGGTCCAGTCGATTCCCGCCAGCAGCGGCTTGGCGGGGGCCGGCGCGCCCGCGGGCTTGCGTTTGGCGGCCAAGTTGAAGATGCGGTCGGCCGCCGGCAGGTCGGCGTATTTCGCCAGCCAGTCGGACAGCTCCTGGAAGCTCGCCGTGTGGGCCGAGGGGTGCATCAGCTGCTGGAACGACAGCACCCCCAGCAGCGAGCGGTCCTTGATCTCGGCGCTGGACATCTGGGCGTCGATGAAGTCGCCCCGCTCCGTCGCCTCGAAGGCCGCGGCGTAGGCCTTCGCATCCTGCGGCGACAGGGCTTGCGGCGCCGCGGCGCGGGCCGGGCTCATCGAAATTGCGGCGCAGATCATGGCCGGGACCGCGATCCGCATGCGCGTCTTAGGCGTCATGCCATCTCCCACACGACCGCGTTTTCACGTGCCGCGTGGCCCCTTCTCCACTCACAACCTGTTGTCTAGGCTGGACGTTCCTGGCGATCAAGCCTTTCGGTCAGGGTCATAAGGTCGCTCCAGGCCCGCTTCTTGGCCGCGGGCTGACGCAGCAGGAACGCCGGGTGCAGGGTCGGCAGAGCCGGAATCTCCCGCTGACCATCGGTGGCGCGCCACGCGAACCAGCGGCCGCGCAGGGCCAGGACGCCCTCGTCGCGCTTCAGCATCGCCTTGGCCGAGGCGCCGCCGACCAGGAGCAGAAATCTTGGCGATATCAATTCGATAGCCCGTTCGACGAACGGCTCGCAGACGCTCTGTTCGGCCAGGATCGGGGTGCGGTTGCCGGGGGGACGCCAGAACACCGTATTGGTGATGAACACCCGCTCGGTGAGGCCGGCGGCGGCCAGCACCCGGTCGAGAAGTTGGCCGGCCCGGCCGACGAAGGGCAGGCCCCGGGCGTCCTCCTCGGCTCCCGGTCCCTCGCCGATCACAACTACGGGAGCGGCCGGATTTCCGCGGCCGAACACCGATTGGCGGGCCGCGCCGGCGAATTTCAGCGGGCAGCCGTCGAAGGCGGCGATGGCCTCGGCGAGGGCGGCGAGATCGCCGGCGGCGGCGGCCATGCGGCGGGCGACCTCGATCTGGGCGGCGACATCGGCGGCGGGCCCCGCGGCCGGCCGCGCCGGTTGGGCGGCCGCGGCGGGCGCCGCCGGTCTCGGAGCCGCGATGCGGCCGGCGGCGATACGGTCCACGGGCGCCTCGACCAGCATCGCGTCCACGCCGGCCTCAGCCCAGAAGGCCAGCAGGCTTTCAGCCTGGCGAAGGTTTTCCGAGGTGTGGACGGTGGTCATGATTCAGCCGAATTCCCGCGGCGCGGCGGCGTTCGGGCTTGACCGCGCGGCGCTGACCTTCCGATAAGTCGCCGCGAGGATCAACGTGCGTCGGGGCGATTGGCCGCTCGCCGTGCGTCAGGGAGCACCGGGATCATGAGCGAAGCCGTCGAACGCGAAGGCATGGACTATGACGTCGTCATCGTCGGCGGCGGCCCGGCCGGCCTGTCGGCGGCGATCCGGCTGAAGCAACTGGCCCTGGCGGCCGGCGCCGAGATCAATGTGGCGCTGCTGGAGAAGGGCTCCGAGGTGGGCGCCCACATCCTTTCCGGCGCGGTGATCGACCCCATCGCCATCACCGAGCTGTTCCCCGACTGGAAGGCCATGGGCGCGCCCCTGGAGACCCCGGTCAAGCAGGACAAGTTCCTTTACCTGGGCCCGCAGGGCGAGCTGGACCTGGGCTTCGTGCCGTTTCCGAAATTCGTGCTGAACCACGGCAACTACATCGCCTCCCTGGCCAACATCTGCCGCTGGCTGGCGGCGCAGGCCGAGGGGCTGGGGGTGGAGATCTATCCGGGCATGGCCGCCTCGGAGCTGGTCTATCGCGACGACGGCTCGGTGAAGGGCGTCGTGGCCGGGGTGTTCGGGATCGACAAGCACGGGGTGAAGAAGCCCGACTATCAGCCGGGCATCGAGCTGAACGGCA
>CAXNKO010000358.1:0-3261 GCA_964202685.1 Caulobacterales bacterium | reverse complement strand
TCAAGCGGGGCCAGGATCTCGTCGTCGGCCTGATCGCCCTGGTCGTCGCCGCGCCGCTGATGGCCGTCATCGCCTTGGCGGTGCGGTTGGACACGCCCGGGCCCATCCTGTTTCGCCAGCGGCGGCATGGCTTCAACAACGAGGAGATCCTGGTCTGGAAATTCCGCTCCATGCGCGCCGAGGTCGCCGACGCCACGGCGTCACGGCAGGTAAGCGAGAATGACGAGCGCGTGACCCGCGTCGGCCACTTCATCTGGCGCACCAGCCTTGACGAACTGCCCCAGATCCTCGGTGTGCTGAAGGGCGAGATGTCCCTGGTCGGACCACGGCCGCACGCAGTGGGCATGCGCACCGGTGATGTGGAGTCCGCCCGGCTGGTGGGCGAATATGCTCACCGCCACCGGATGAAGCCGGGCATGACCGGCTGGGCGGCGATCAACGGTTCGCGCGGCCCGGTCAACACGCCGGAGTTGGTGCGCCGCCGCGTCGAACTCGACGTGGAATACATCGAACGCCAGTCATTCTGGCTCGACCTCTACATCATGATGATGACCCTCCCCTGCCTGCTAGGGGATCGGCGCGCCGCGCGGTGAGCGACGGTTGGGCCGGAGAGTGAACTGATGTTCTGGCGAGGGATGATCGGATATCTGCCCGCCAATGTCGTGCAGGGCGTCGTCGGTCTTTTGACCATCGTCACCTTCACGCGGCTGCTGACGCCATCGCAGTTCGGCGCCTATGCGCTCGGCTTTTCCCTGATGAGCCTCACCCACACCTGCCTGTTCACCTGGAACGAGGCGGCCATGGCGCGGTTCTGGGCCGGGGCGGCCCAGCGGGGAGAGGCGACGGCCCATCTGGCCACTGTCTACCGCCTGTGGCTGGTCCTGCTGCCGGCGCTGCCGGTGGCCGCGGCGGTGGCCGTCGTCTGGCCGATGACCGGCGACGTCAGGCTGGCGGCGTTGGCGGGCCTGGCGGCGGTGCTGCCGAGGACCCTCACCAAGCTGGTCCAGGAACGCCGCCGCGCCGCCGGGGAGGTGAAGGGGTCCGCCCTGCTGGACATCGCCCAGACCCTGGGCGGCTTTGCGGTCGGCGCGGGGCTCGCCTGGATGGGCGCAGGCGCCGCGTCGCCGCTGCTGGGCGCAGCCGTCGCTGGGATGATTTGCGCGGCCGTCGTGGCCGGCGGCGAATTCGGTCTGGCGACGGCCGGTCGGTACGAGGCGGCGCGGGCCCGCACCTACGCCAGCTCCGGCGTGCCGGTGTCGGCCTCGCTGATCCTGGCCCTGGCGCTGGCCACCACGGACCGGTTCCTGCTGGCGGCGTTCCTCGATGAGACGGCGGTGGGCGTCTACCACGCGGGTTACAGCCTCGCGAACCGCACCCTCGACGTGGCGTTCATCTGGCTGGGGGCGGCCGGCGGTCCCGCCCTGATCCTGGCGCTGGAGCGCGGCGGGGCAGGCGCGGTGCGCGACGCCGCGCGCCAACAGGCCGCCGTCATGCTGATGCTGACCTTGCCCGCGGCCGCTGGCCTGGCCCTGGTCGCCCAGCCGCTGGCGGAGATCATCGTGGGGCCAGGATTGCGCGAGGGCGCGGCCAGGGTCACCCCATGGATCGCGGCCAGCGCGCTCCTCTCCGGCCTCACCACCTATTATTTCAGCCAGGCGTTCACCCTGGCGCGCCGCACAGGCCGGTTGCTGCTGGCCATGGCGATCCCCGCCGCGGTCAACATCGGTCTCAATCTGGTGCTGATCCCCAGATTCGGCCTGGAAGGCGCCCTGGCCGCCACGGTGGCGAGCTACGCCCTCGGTCTGCTGATGTCCGTTGGCCTGGGGCGGGGTCCGATGGCCCTGCCGATTCCCTGGGGGACGCTGGCGCAGACGATGTTCGCCACCTTGATCATGGCGATCGTGGTCGGCCGCTTGCCTGCGCTGGGCGGCCTGGTGGAACTGGCGCTGAAGGCCTCGGTCGGCGGCGCGACCTATGGCGGCCTCGTGATCGCCATGGATGCCGGGGGACTGCGTGGCTGGTGCGGGCAGGCGCTGCGCGCACGCCGTGCGAGGCCGGCCACATGACCGGCGAGACCATCACCGACAACCACGCCTGGCCGGCGGCCGGCGCGGCGCTGTCCGTCCTCATCCCCTTCAAGGACGACGATCCGTCGGCGCTGCTGGCGTTGCTGGGGCGTGAGCGGGTCGCGGTGGAGATCGTCATGCTGAACGACGGAAGCGTCGGCGCCGACCTCGCCCAGCGGGTCACGGCCGCGGCGGCACAATGCCCCCTGCCAGTCCGGCTGGTGACCCTGTCCCAAAACGTCGGACGGGCGAAAGGCCGCAATCGCCTGGCCACCCACGCGCGGGCGGAGCGGTTGCTGTTTCTCGACAGCGACATGGCGCCTGACGACGACCGGTTCCTGGCCCGCTGGCTTGAGTTGATCCACGGCGATGACCCAGCCATGGCCTTCGGGGGGTTCTCACTGCAGCAGGTCGCCATCGATCGGAGCCATGCGCTGCATCGACAGATGGCCGCTCACTCCGACTGCCTGCCCGCCGAAGCGCGGCGTCAGGCGCCGGAGAAGCACATCTTCACCTCCAACCTGCTGGTCCGGCGCGATGTGTTCGCCGCCGAGCGCTTCAACGAAGACTTCACCGGCTGGGGCTGGGAGGATGTGGAATGGGGCATGCGCATCGCCCGCCGCTGGCCCATCGTCCATGTCGACAACACCGCCACCCATCTTGGCCTCGACACCGCCGCCGTGCTGGCGGTCAAGTACGAGCAGTCAGCGGTCAATTTCGCCCGGGTGGTGGCGAGCCATCCCCATGTGGTCCGCAACTATCCGAGCTACCGCGCCGCGCGCCTGTTGAAACACGCGCCTATGCGCAGGATCTGGCGCCCCCTGCTCAAGGCCTTCGCCATTTCGGAGTTGGCGCCGCTCGCGGCCCGGGCGTTCGCCATGCGCCTCTATCGCGCCGCGCTCTACGCCGAGGCCGTCTGATGGGTTATGACGACGCCTACCAGCCTGACCGCTCGTTTAAGGGCAAGCTGCGGCGCCGCCTGGTGCGGCTCGCCGCGCGCCGTCCGCTGACGCAGGCCCCGGACCGGCCGATGATCTCGTTCTGCTTCGACGACGCGCCCTTGACCGCCGCCCGGGCCGGCGCCGAGGCGCTGGAGGCGCGCGGGGCGCTCGGCGTCTACTATGTGGCCGCCGGGCTGGCCGGAACCGAGGCGCCGATGGGGATTTGCGCCACGCCGGCCGACTACCGCCGGCTC
>CAXNKO010000357.1:0-3268 GCA_964202685.1 Caulobacterales bacterium | reverse complement strand
CGAACGTCGATGTGGTCATCGACCTCAGGAGCGCGAACGGCCAGACCCGCCAGGTCACCCTCAATCTGCCCACCATCGCGCGGGACCCGGCCAGCGCGGTGGCCGGGTCATGGCTGCGCGGCGCGGTGGCCCAGGAGCGGCGCTACAAGGCCCAGGCGGATGACCGCATCGAGGTGATCTTCGACGTGTTCACCCCCAGGACCGGACCGGCGCGGGTGGAGATCTCATTTCACAACGACTGGACGGGGATCAGCCGCAACGACGTGCGCACCTATGACGTGGACATCCGCCGCAACGGCGCCTCGGCCTTTCGGGCGCTGGGCGTGCGCCACTACCCCTATGCCACCTGGCGGCGGCTGATCTGGACCGACGGCGAGATCGTCTCCGAGGTCAATTCGGGGGCCTCGTCCTTCGGCGCCGCGCCGCTCAATTCGGCGATGATCACCAAATACATGCCGACGTCGGGGGGGCGCCAGGACATCGGCCCGCTGCCGACCTGGGCGGTGGTCGACCTGCTGAGCAGCACCGCGGCGTCGCGCCGGACGCTGCTGGCCAACGCCGACGCGGCCGGGTCGATCCCCTGGCATCTGCGCGAACGCGGCAGCGGCGCGCCGCTGACCATCGACGCCTATCCGAACACCTGGCTCGACTCCCGCGGCAGGGTGACCGTGACCGCGGACACGTTCAACGAAGAAAGCCAGGGCTGGACCATCGACGATGCGCACCAGCCCTCCCTCACCTACCTGCCCTACCTGCTGACCGGCTCGCAATACTATCGCGACGAACTCGCCCTGCAGGCCGCCTTCGTGCTGCTGTCCTACGACCCGGACTACCGAGGCGGCGCCGAGGGCCTGATCATCGGCAGGAACGGCGAGGCCTGGCAGCAGGTGCGCGGCCTGGCCTGGTCGCTGCGCACCGTGGCCAACGCCGCCTTCATCCTGCCCGCCCAGGACCCCGCGCGGGCCTATTTCGACGCCAAGCTCAAGGGCAACCTCGCCAAGCTCCACCAGCTCTATGCGGTGGATCGCACCCTGCAGGGCGCCGGCGAACTCGAGGGCTGGATCCCGGGAGCCTACAATCCGGAGGAGGCCACCGCGCCCTGGCAGCAGGGCTATCTCGCCGTCGTGCTCACCTGGGTCAACGACATGGGCTACGCCGACGCCGGCCGGGTGGTGAACTGGATGTCGCCGTTCCTGTCCGGCCTGTTCACCAGCGGCGACAAGGGCTTCAACCCAGACCGCGGCGCGGCCTATATTCTGGTCGTCCGCGACCCCGGCGCCAATCGGCCGCTCAGTTCCTGGGCCGACGCCTACAATCGCAGCGGTCTGGCCGGCCAGTCGGCGCGGGAAGTCAGCGACAACTGGACCGCCTATGGCCTGATCTTCCGCGCCGCCCTCGCCGGCGCCTACTCCGTCAACGGCTCCGCCACCGCCGCCGCCGCACATCGGGTCATCACCGCACGCGAGGCCCGCGTCGACTTCCCATACGCCAAGGGCGACCCAACCTTCGCCATCGCACCATCACGACCACTGCCGTAGAATTTCGGTCGGCATCGCCGGGTTGGTGGCGGCCAAATAAACCGCAGATACCGTTTGGTGACGCTCGGCGGCTATGATCGGCAGGGTAATTTGCTGGCCGAACGCCGCCGCGGGAGTGGGCAGTCTTGGAACAATCGCTCGCCCCCCGGCCCAACCGGTCAGGCCGCGCCGTGCTTGTCGCCGGCTTCCTGGTTTTCGCGGTCCTGTTGGGGCTCGCCTGGCAGGCGGCGCTGCAGATGGCGCCCACCCAGCTATCGATCCGCCTCCTGGGTTTTGGCCTCGACACCACGTCCGTGCATGAGCACATCAACAACGCCGCCCTGATCTTCCTGCTGCTGCCCGCCGCCCTGTGGATTGAGTGCCTTGCCGTCGGCTGGGCCGGCAGTTCGGCCCGCCAGCTGTTGTTCGCCCGCACCCCCTCCACCAATACCGATCTGGCCTGTTTCCTGCTGGGCCAGGCCCATGTCCTCGACATCGCCGGCCGGCTGCTGATGCTGGGCGCCACGTTGGTTTCAGGCGCGGCGGCCCACGACTGGCTGGTATCCGCCACCGGGTTCGAGGTGGGTGTCGGATCCCTGCCTCTGGCCCTACAGGTGCTGGCCTGTTTCTGGCTGGTCACCTTCTTCGACTATTGGACCCACAGGCTGGACCATGCGCCGCTGCTGTGGCCCCTGCACCGCTATCACCATTCGGCCCGTGACTTCGCCGTGGTCACCTCGGTGCGCCAGCATCCGGCTCACTTCACGGCGATCTTTGTCATCAACGCGCCAATGGCGGTGCTGGGCGCCTCCGCCGAGGCGATGATCTATGTGAACGTGCTGGTGGTCAGCCTGGGCTTCCTGATCCATTCCAAGATCGACTCCGACTGGGGATGGTTCGGCCGCTACGTGCTGCAGTCGCCGAACCACCATCGCCTGCACCACAAGCTCGACATGTCCCACCCCACCGGCCATTTCAGCATGGCCCCCATCTGGGACCGGCTGTTCGGCACCTGGCATGGCGACGCCGACCCGTCCCTGCCCATCGGGGTCTCCACCCCCTACGGCCACGGCTACTTCGTCCCAGCCGACATGGCCCGCGACTATCTGCACTTCTGGTGGGGCCTGGTTGGCGGCCGCAACGACGGACCTGGCGCCGACATCGCCTTCCTGCGCCGTCGCGGAGACACCGGCCGTTAAATCGCCTGTCCCGACTGGAAACGCCGGCGCGATTGAGTCACCATCAGCGCAGACTCCGTAGCCAGCACCCCCAAGGACCGGCCCATGAGCGAAACCACGGCGCCCCGCGCGGCCTTTCCGTTCATCAAGATCGACGCCGGCGGCCACGCCAGCCTGACGGCGGTGCGCTGCACGGCCTGCGGCGCCTGGTACGCCGAGGCCCACCGCCTGGCCTGCGCCAAATGCGGCCAGCGCGAATTCGCCACCGCCGCGCCCAGCCTCACTGGCAAGCTGCATGCCGCCTCCATCGTCGAGCGCGGCTTCCCGGGCACGCCTACCCCATTCATCTCCGCCGTGGTCGACCTGGACGACGGGCCGGTGTTGAAGGGCATGCTGCGCGGCGTGCCCTGCGCGCCGGCCGAGATCACCGCCGGCCGCCGGGTCAAGGTGGTCTTCGACGATGCGCTGGGCCGCAAGGACGCCGAGGGCGCCAGCTACATCAGCCATTTCTTCGAACCGGCCTGAGGAAAGGACTCCCCATGAGCCAGGACGTCTACATCACCGGCATCGAGA
>CAXNKO010000356.1:0-3271 GCA_964202685.1 Caulobacterales bacterium | reverse complement strand
ATAGATCTCGTCCATCCGCTCCACCAGCCCGGCCAGCCAGCTGGCGCCGCATTCGATCACCGCCACCTGGGCCTTCGGATAGCGGTCGAGGATGCCGCCGGCCACCTGGTACTGGATGGCGTTCCAGGCGTCGCAGGCCTGGTTGGTGTAGTTGATCACCGCCCCGCCGGCCCGACGCTCGGGCTGCACGGTCTCCAGGCCGGTGCCGGAGTGCATCACCAGCACCACCCCCAGTTCGCCGGCCAGTTCGAACACCGGGTCCCAGGCCTCGTCGTTGTACTTGGGCATGCCGGGGGCGGTGACGCAGGGGATCATGGCGGCGGTGAAGCCCAGCTTGGCGATGCGCTTCATCTCCGACTGGGTGTTGCCGAAGTCGCGCACCGGCAGCACGCCGCAGCGCACGAAGGTGTCCAGGTGGCCGCTGAGCAGGCCGTTGTTCCAGTCGTTGTAGATCTGGGCGGTGGCCAGCTCGGTTTCCGGATGCTCGATGCCGTAGGTCCACAGGCAGGTGGAGGGAAACGAGATCTCGGCGTCGATGCCGTCGAGCTTCATGTCCTCCAGCCGCAGCGCGATGTTGTTGTGGCCCCGGGCCGGCGCGTGCAGCCGCACCACGTCCTCGCCGGTCGCCAGCGCCAGGCCGCGGGTCTCGTTGTCGTCGCCGGTGGGGGCGGGGGGCGCCTCGCGCTTGATGATCCGGGTGCGGTGCAGCACCTTCTCGCCGGCCAGGGTGCAGATGTGGTCGCCCTGGCGCTCGGAGCGGATGCCGAATTTCTTCAGCGATTGCGGCAGGCCGTCGTCGAAGATCGCCTGCGGCTCCACCAGGTGGGAGTCCGAACTGAACACGAAGGTCATGGCCTTCTCCTGCATCGAATGGGCAACGTGGCCCGCGACCCTAATGCGCCGGTATCGCGGCGCAAGTGGGGAATGGGCGCGGGCTCAGCTCAGAACGCCGACGAATGCTTGCCGCCGTCGACGACGATCCACTCGCCGCTGATGTAGCCGGCCAGGTGCGAGCACAGATAGACGATGGTCGAGGCGATCTCCTCCGGCCGTCCGACCCTGCCGGCGGGAATTTGGCCGCCGACGAGCTCGCCCACCTTTTCGGGGGGCACGCCGACCTTGTTCTGCAGGTAGTCGTACATGTTCTGGGTGCCGATCCAGCCCGGCGCGACGCTGTTGCAGGTGATCCCGAACTTGGCCACGTCGTCGCTGAGGGTCTTCATGAAGCCCACCGCCGCCGGCCGGGTGGTGTTGGCCAGGATGTGATGGATGCCGCCGGCCGGCTCCTTGGCGGCGCCCGAGCCGATGGCCACGAAGCGGCCCCAGCCCTTGGCCTTCATGGCCGGAATGACCTCCCGGGCCAGATAGACCACGGTCATGGCGTAGACCCGGAAGAAGTGCTCGAAGTCCGCGTCCTCGACGTCGTCGAAATCGCCGGGGATGTTGTCGACCACATTGCTGATGGCGATGTCCGGGGCGCCGTAGCGGGCGGTCACCGTGGCCACCGCGTCGCGCACGCCCGCCCGTGTGGTGAGGTCTGCGGACACCCCCATGGCCTCGCCGCCGCGGTCGCGGATCAGCGCCACGGTCTCGTCGATAGGGCCCTGGGTGCGCGCCACCACGGCGACCTTGCAGCCCTCCGCCGCCAGCATCAGGGAGGATTCGCGGCCCATGCCCTTGCTGCCGCCGGACACGAAGGCGACCTTGCCGTTGATTCCAAAGTCCATGCTGTGCTCCGTGGGGTGGGGGTTCTGGTCCGTTGGCGTATGAAATAGCGGCGCTTGGTGTCTCCGCCAATGGCCGTCTCAGGCCGTCTCTGTGTGGAGCGCCTTTGCGACGCCTGCCGGATCGTTGGCGATCAGCATGGCGGATGGACTTCCGGACTGCGCACATCCCCTCACGGCTTGGCCGGCGGCGTCCAGGGTGGGCCGGTGAACTCGGCCTCCAGGGTGACGCTCACCTGGTCGCCGACGCCCATCGTGGAGTTGGGCGGCGGCAGGCCGTAGGACACGCCGAAGTCGGAGCGCTTGAAGGCCCCCTGCGCCGAAAATCCGATCCGGGCATTGGGATCGAAGCTGTTGCCGGCGTAGCCGCCGTTGAACCTGGCCTCCAGCACGATCGGCTTGATCTGGCCGTGCAGGGTGAGGTCGCCGCGGATGCGGGCGGTGTCGGCGCCGGTGGGCTCGACGGCGGTCGAGCGGAAGGTGATCGCCGGGAACTGCCCGGCGTCCAGCCAGTTGGGGCCCAGCAGCGCCTGGGTGAATCCGGCCGGCGGGGCGGGGAGGGCCAGCGAGCGGGGGTCGACATTGGCCTCGATGCTCATCCTGGCCGGATCGGCGGGGTCGAACGCCAGCTTGGCGTCGAAGCGCCCGAACCGCGCCGTGTAGTTGGAAAAGCCCAGGTGGTTGACCTTGAAGCTCAGGTCCGCATGGGTCGGGTCGAGGACATAGGCGCCCGCCGGGGCGTCGGTCTTCACCGCCGCCGCCGGGGCGGGGGCCGGCTTGGGCTCCGGTGCGGGCGCGCCGCTGCAGGCGGCCAGGCAAAGGACCGCGAGGGCCAGTGGGGCGTGGGTCCGTCTCGTCATGGCTTGTTCCCGCCTGGGGTTTGGGTCGGGCTCAGATCTTGGCCGCCAGCGCCCGCGCCTGCTTGATGGCGAAGTCCAGCCGTCGCGGCGCGAAGGCGTCGCCCAGCACATGGACCTCCGGGCCGCTCCCGCGCAGGGCGTTGTAGAGGCCGGCGTCGGCCTCGCCGCCGCAGGCCAGCACCAGGGTGTCGAAATCGGTGAAGGTCTCGCGGCGGTCGGAATAGGTGTTGGCCAGCTCCAGCGCGCCCGGGGCGATGCGCACCACGTCGGTCATGGTGCGGAACACCACGCCGCGGCCGTCCAGGCGGCCGATGGGGGCGCCGGCGGTGTATTTGTGCAGCAGGCGGCCGGGCTGCTGGGCGCCGTAGATCATGGTCACCGTGTGCCCCCGGGCCGTGAGGAAGTCGGCGAGCGCCAGGGGCGCCATGTCGTCGTCCTGGGCCAGGACTGCCACCCGCCGGCCCGGCGTGGCCGTTCCGGTGAGCACCTCGCGGATGTCGAGCACCGCCGGGTCGTCGGCGCCCTCGATCATCGGCCGGCGGGGTTTCGCGCCGGTGGCGACGATGACCACGTCGGGCGCGAACGCCGCCACGGCCTCCGGGGTCGCCTCGCGGCCCAGCTCCACCGTCACGCCGACCCGCTGCAGCCGCGCCGCCTGCCAGGCGATGAACTCGGCGTAACGGCCGT
>CAXNKO010000355.1:0-3284 GCA_964202685.1 Caulobacterales bacterium | reverse complement strand
CGAAGCGCTTGCGGGACAGGCCCTCGCTCCGCTCCAGGGAGTGGCGCGACTGATGGGCGGCGAAGCGGGCGACGTCCAGGGCCTCGGCCCGGGTCATCTCATACTGGTGGGTGACGTGCAGCGGATAGCCGGACATGCCCATGTGCAGCAGGGCCAGGTTGCGCCAGCCGCCGCCGACGGCGTGAAATGTCCCGGTGGTGAACCGCGGCGCGAGGCGTTTCAGCTGGGCGTCGATGGCCTTGCGGGTGCGCGCGGGGTTCAGCGGTTGCGGCGCCCCCAGCGCGAAGGGGCCAAGCGCCAGGGTCACGCCGTCGCCGGGGCGCCGGTCGGCAACCCGCACCAGTTCAAGGCTGGAGCCTCCCAGGTCGCCCACCACGCCCTGGGCGTCGGGCATGCCGGCGATGACGCCCAGCGCGGCGTAGCGGGCCTCCTCCGCGCCGGACAGCAGGCGCACGTCGAAGCCGAGTTCCGATTTCACCCGCTGCAGGAAGGCCTGGCCGTCGCTGGCTTCGCGCACGGCGGCGGTTGCGGCGGCGAACACGCCCTGCGGATCGAAGCCCTCCAGCACAGCGCGGAAGCGGCGCAGGGCGGCGATGGCGGTCTCCACCCCCTGAGGCGAGAGCCGGCCGGTCTGCGGCAGGTTGCGGCCGAGTCCCGCCAGGGCCTTTTCGTTGAACACCGTCCAGATGGCGCGGCCCTCCAGCCGGTAGACCACCAGGCGCACGGAGTTGGAGCCGACGTCGATCACCGCGGCCGGACGGCCGACAGGGGCCTCGAACACGCTGGCGGCGTCGGTGGGGCTATCCTCGGGTCGCCACATGGTCGATCGCACGCGGCATGTCCTTCACCTTCTGTCCGCGGCCGGACAGGCTGGGATTGGTCATGAAGTACTCGTGCGCGGAAAAGGCGCTCGGGTGGTCCCAGGACGGATCCCGCGTATAGCGGCCATCGCCGTCCAGCGTCCAGCTTTGCGCTTCATCCTTCAGGTTGGCGACCATGATCTGTTGCAGCACCTGCTGGTGCACGGTGGGGTTCTCGATCGGCGTCAGCACTTCCACACGTCGATCGAGATTGCGCGGCATCCAGTCGGCCGAAGAGATGAACACCCGGTTGCCGGCCGACGGCAGCGGCGCGCCATTGGCGAAGGCGACGATCCGCGCGTGCTCGAGAAAGCGGCCGACGATGGACTTGACCTGGATATTCTCCGACAGCCCGGGCACGCCCGGCCGCAGGCAGCAGATGCCGCGGATGACCAGCTCGATGGCGACGCCGGCCTGGCTGGCCGCATAGAGGGCGTCGATCAGCACCGGGTCCACCAGGGCGTTCAGCTTGGCCCAGATCCCCGCCGGCTTGCCCGCCGCGGCGTTCTCCGCCTCGTGGGCGATCAGGCGCAGCAGGTCGCGCTTCATGGTCACCGGCGAGAAGGACAGCCGCTCCAGCTTCTGGGGCAGGGCGTAACCGGTTATATAATTGAACAGCTTAGCGGAATCCCGGGCCATCGCGGCCTCGCTGGTGAACAGCGACAGGTCGGTGTAGATGCGCGCGGTGAGCGGGTGGTAGTTGCCGGTGCCGAAGTGGCAGTAGGTCCGCAGATCCTCCCCCTCCCGGCGCACCACCATCGAGAGCTTGCCGTGGGTCTTGTACTCCACGAAGCCGAACACCACGTGGACGCCGGCCCGCTCCAGGTCCCGGGCCCACTTCAGATTGGCGGCCTCGTCGAACCGGGCCTTGATCTCCACCAGGGCGGTGACGTTCTTGCCGTTCTCCGCCGCCTCGATCAGCGCCGCCACGATCGGGCTGTCGAACGAGGTCCGATACAGCGTCTGCTTGATCGCCAGCACGTTCGGGTCGCGGGCGGCCTGGCGCAGGAACTGCACCACCACGTCGAAACTCTCGAACGGGTGGTGGACCAGGATGTCCTTCTCGCGGATAGCGGCGAAACAGTCGCCGGCGTGGTCGCGGATGCGCTCGGGAAAACGTGCGTCGAAGGGCTTGAACTTGAGATCGGCCCGGTCCGCCGGAATCAGCTGCGCCAGTTCGTCGAGGCCCAGCAGGCCGTCAATGAAAATCTGGTCCTCCGGATTGGCCTTGAGGTTCGAGGTGATGAAGGCCCGCAACTCCACCGGCATCGTCGCCTCGATCTCGACGCGCACCACCGAGCCCATGCGCCGCTGTTTGAGCGCGGCCTCGAACTCGCGGACCAGATCTTCGGCCTCTTCCTCCACCTCCACATCGGAGTCGCGGATCAAGCGGAACACGCCCTGGCCCTGCACCTCGCACCCCGGGAACAGGTGACCGACGCAAAGGGCCACCACATTTTCCAGCGACAGGTAGCGGCGTTGGCCCTTGCGCCGACCGCCGCCGGGCGAAAGCTCCCAGAACCGGGCCACCTGGGCCGGGATCGGCACCAGGGCGTAGAGCACCCGCCCATCCAGCAGCCGCTTGAGTTTCAGCACCAGGGAAAAGGCCAGGTTGGGAATGAACGGGAAGGGGTGGGCCGGGTCGATGGCCAGCGGCGTCAACACCGGGAACAGCTGGCTGATGAACGCTTCATCCAGCGCCTTGCGCTCGGCGGTGGTGACGTCCTGCGGCGGCAGCACATGCAGCCCCTCGTCGGCCAGCTCGTCACAGAGCTCGCGCCAGCGCACCTGCTGGTCGGCCATCAGGTCGGCGGCCTCGGCGTTGACGCGGGTGAGCTGTTCGCCCGGCGACAGGCCGTCCTGACTGAGCGCGCGGACGCCTTCGCGCACCTGGGCTTTTAGGCCGGCGACGCGGACCATGTAGAATTCGTCGAGATTGTTGGCGCTGATGGCCAGGAAGCGCAGCCGCTCCAGCAACGGGTGGCGAGGGTTCTTGCTCTCGGCCAGCACCCGCCGATTGAACGCCAGCCAGGAGATCTCGCGGTTGAAGTATCTTTCGGGCGACGCGGCCAGGGCGTCGTTCCAGTGGGGATGGGCGCGCACAGCCGATTTCACCGTCTTGGCGGTGATGGGCGTTGCGTCGTTCATCGAACCGGCTCCGGGCGCGAGCGGACTTGCCGCGCTTCTGCATCTTAGGGCGCTAAGTCTTTATTCGAAAAGGTCAAGATTCTCACTATGTCCTTCAAGAATCTGTCGCGCCAGCACCCGCGAAATCGGCCGACCCGCCGCGTCGCCGGCCTCGTCGAGCTGGCGGACGATTTCCTTCGCCGCGTCGATCGACCTTTCCATGCGGCTCAGCAGATAGGGATAGACATCGTCCTTGGGACGAATGCTCCGCTCTCGGAACAATTTTCTCAGCACGGC
>CAXNKO010000354.1:0-3292 GCA_964202685.1 Caulobacterales bacterium | reverse complement strand
TTGATGTCGATGGTCGAGCGGCGGTTCAGCGGTTCCTTGACCCCGTCGCCGGTGGCCACGGCCGGAGCCGCTTCGCCCTTCCAGTCCAGGGACAGCGCGCCCTGGGCGACGCCCAGGCCCACCAGGGCGTCAGCCACCGCCTTGGAGCGACGTTCCGACAGACGCACATTGTAGGCCGGCGCGCCGGAGGTGTCGGCGTGGCCCACCACCACCACCTGGGTGGCCTTGCCGGCGTTGGCGTAGCTGGCCGCTTCCTGCACCACCGTCTGGGCCTCCGGAGTCAGGACCGCCTGATCGAAGGGGAAGTAGACGATGAACTGCTTGGCCTCGAACGCTGGCGGAGGCGGCGGGGGAGGCGGCGGCGGGGGCGGAGGCGGCGGGGGGGGCGGCGGAGGCGGAGGCGGCGGCGGCGGAGCCTTGGCCGCGAACTCGTACTTGGCCTCCAGGTACCACATGCGCGGCTCGGTGAAGATCGCCGGGGCGGTGCCGCCGATGGTGAAGCCGCCGGCCGCGGACACATTGACCAACTCGTTGGTCACGTTGGTCACCGAGGCGGCGAGGCTGAGCGGGCCGCCCTTGATGTGCTTCCAGTTGGCGCGCAGGTCCATGATGGTCTTGGCTGGCCGGAAGTAGGGATCCGACAGCTGGCCCAGCAGGGTCTGTTGCGGCACCACCGGCACGCCGGCGATCTCGGTGTAGGTGGCGTTGTTGCCCGTCCAGCGGCCCTGATGCTGGAAGTTTGCGCCGAAGGAGATGTCCTCGCCCAGCCAATCCTCAAGCAGGATGGTCGGTTGGATCGCCCAGCGGATCTTCGCCTCATTGTCCAGCGGGTCGGGCTTGGTCTGGATCGTCTGGCCGTTGATGATCACAATGCCCTTGGCGTGGTCAATGAACACCGGCGCATTCGGCGCCAGGCCGACGCATTGCGGCCGCCAGTACTGGCTGCTGCAGAGCTTGGTTTCCGAGTACCGGGTGTATTTGGCGTCCAGATAAGCGAAGTTACCTTCCAGTTTCAGCCATGAGGTCGGGTTGATGTAGGCGCTGAATTCCACGCCCTGCATCCGCGCATCGGCCAGGTTGGTGGTGGCGGTGGTGGCCGTACCCGAAATGATCGCGCTGCGCTGGATGTCGGTGTAGTCGTCGCGGTAGACGGCGATGTTAAGCCGGCCGCGCACGTCGCCGAACTGGAAGTCGGTCTTGGCGCCGAACTCCCATTCCTTGACCTTTTCGGGCCCGAAGGTCCGATTGGGGTCGCCGGCCAGGGCGTTCGCATTAATGCCGCCACCCTTGTAGCCGGTGCGGCGCGAGCCATAGACCAGGATGTCGTCGTTGATCCGGTAGTCGGCGGTGAGGGTGTAGGTGTCGGCGTGGGCCAGCGGCACCAGGGTCACCTGCGTGCCGGCGCCGGGCAGCGGCGGCCGGCCGGTCACAGGCATGGCGATCAGGGTGCCATTGACGTTCACCCGATAGGTGTCCGCCGCCGACGCGGTGATGCTGCGTTCGTCCCAGGTGCGCCGATAGCCGGCGGTGAACTTCAGGTCCGGCGTGATCGCGTATGTCGCCTGGCCGTAGCCGGCGTAGCTGATGTCCTTGCGCCGGGTGATCTGCGAACAGGGCGAGGCGACATTGACCGAGGCGCAATAGGCCGCCGCGGCCGGGTCGCCCTGGGGCCCGGAGAACACCGCGATGACCCCTTGGCCACCGATCCATTCGCGGCTGGCGTCATAGCGGTAGTAGTAGCCGCCCTGCCATTGCAGCCGGTCGTCGAACAGCTTGCCGAGCAACTGGACCTCGTTGGTCCACTGCCGCGCCGGCCAGCCGCCGGTATAGCCGTACTCGCCGGTGGCCGCGGACGTCGAGCCCGGCACCCAGATGGCGCGGGTGTCGACGATCAGCTGGTCGGTGCCGTCCACGTCGATGGACGGACCCTTGGCCTTGACCCAGCTCATCCCGAAGATGTTCTTGATGGTCAGGTTGTCGGTGATGTCCCAGCGGGTGTTGTTGATCACCGCATCGGTCTTCACGTGCCGATGCCGGTCATAGTTGTGGAACGTCACCCGCGGACCCACCGCCACCTGGCGGGCGAGGGCATCGGTGATCAGCTGGCCGAAGGTGCGGCCGGGTGCGGGCGTGGTGCCGGCGCCGTGCAGCCATTGGGCGACGAAGGACGGAATCGCCGACGGGGGCAGGTTACGCACGCCCGGGTTCATGTAGCGGGGATCGGCGATCAGCACCGGCGAGGAGTTGCCGTTGATCTTGTCGCTGGAATGGATGAAAATCGAGTAGTTCTCGACGTTCTCCCAGGGTTTGAACACCAGAGAGATGCGGAACTGCCGCAGGTTCTCATTGTCCATGTCGATGGACGGCCCGCCGTAGCTGGGGATGGACTCGGTGAAGCCCTTGCGCTTGCGGAGCTGGCCGGCAGCCCGGAACATCAGCTTGTCTTCGATCAGGGCGCCGCCGACGGCCATGCGCACGTCGTAGAACTTGTAATTGCCGGCCTGAACCTGGATTTCGCCGCCGAACTCATTTGTCGGCTTCTTCGGCGTGTAGAGAATGACGCCGCCGGTGGCGGTCTCGCCGAACAGGGTCCCCTGGGGTCCGGCCACCACCTGGATGCTCTGTATGTCGTAGTAGGACGCCGAAACATTCGGCACCTCGGCGAAATAGGTCACCACCGACGGCCGGTTGGTGGCGAAGGCGTTGCCCTGGGCGCGGATCACCGGCGAGCAGGACTCCCGCGTGCCCGAGCAGCCGGCGGTCTGCAGCCCCGGCGCCAGCTTGTTGAGGTCCTGGACGGTGTTGACCACCAGGTCATGCAGCTTTTCGCTGCTGATCGCGGTGACCGCCACCGGCACGTTCTGAATGTTTTCCTCGACCCGACGGGCGGTGACCACCACCTCCTCGATCTCCGCTCCGCCACCGTCCTGGGCCAGAGACATGGTCGGCGCGGCCAACAGGCCCGCGGCCATCACCAGCGCAAGCGCGCTGACGCCGTATCGAAGTTCCGTGCTTTGCATGTGGTTCCCCCCGAAGCTGTCTTTGGCAGCCTCAGTCATGTTACGAAAGATTCATGCTAACTTGCCCGGAATGGCCGACGGGTCAAGCCGTCGGCGCCACAACTCCGCGCCCTGTGGCGCCAAGGACCCACCATGCGATTTGAATCCCGGACCATCGTCGTCACCGGCGCCAGCGAGGGCATCGGCCTGGCGGTGTCGCAGGGGCTGGCGGCGGAAGGCGCCCATGTGGTGATGCTGGCCCGCCGCATCGAGGGGCTGGAGACGGCCGCGGC
>CAXNKO010000353.1:0-3293 GCA_964202685.1 Caulobacterales bacterium | reverse complement strand
GACCCTGTCGGAGCTCAACACCGTGGTGGCCGAGGTGCAGTCGGCCCTGGCCGAGACCGGCGCCATCGCCGTGCGCGAGGACGTCAACCAGGAGCCCGCCTTCTGGGCCCAGTTCCCCGGCAATCTGCGCTACGTGGCCCGCAAGGGGCTGGTGTCGGTGGCCAATTTCGCCAGCCTGGCCAGTCTGCACAACCTGCCTTCGGGCCAACCTGCCGGCGGCCACTGGGGCGACGCCATCTCGGTGCTGGAGACCACGGCGTTCGGGCCCTACCACTTCAATTTCCACAATGGCGACCTGGGCAATTTCACCGTCATCGGCCCCAGCGGCTCGGGCAAGACGGCGCTGATCACCTTCCTGCTGGCCCAGGCCGACCGCCTGGCCCCGCGGGTGGCCTATTTCGACAAGGACCGCGGGGCGGAGCCGTTCATCCGCGCCATGGGCGGACGCTATGACGTCATATCGCCGGGTGTGCCCACCGGCTTCAATCCGCTGATGCTGGCGGAGGGGCCGGAGAACCGCGCCTTCCTGATCGAATGGCTCACCAGCCTGGTGGCGGCGGGCGAGCCGCTGGACGCCGAGGACCGCGCCCTGATCGCCGACGCGGTGGACGCCAATTTCGCGGAACGGCCCGACCATCGCCGGCTGCGCTATCTGCGCGAGCTGTTCCGCGGCGCGCGCCGGGCCAGCGCCGGCGACCTGGCCGCCCGGCTGGGCGCCTGGTGCGAGGGGGGCGAGCACGCCTGGCTGTTCGACAATGCGGTCGATCGGCTGGACGACAGCGCCCGGATCATGGGCTTCGACATGACCCGGCTGCTGGACGCCCCGGTGACCCGCACGCCGGCGATGATGTACCTGTTCCACCGCATCGAGCAGCGGCTCGACGGCCACCCGTCGATCATCGTCGTCGATGAGGGCTGGAAGGCCCTGGACGACGAGGTGTTCCTGCGACGGATCAAGGACTGGGAAAAGACCATCCGCAAGCGCAACGGCCTGGTGGGGTTCTGCACCCAGAGCGCCGCCGACGCCCTGGAGAGCCGCATCGCCTCGGCGATCATCGAGCAGGCGGCGACGCAGATCTTCTTCCCCAATCCCCGCGCGCGGGCGGCCGACTATGTGGACGGCTTCGGCCTCACCGAGCATGAGTTCGACCTGGTGCGCACCCTGCCCGACACCGCCCGCTGCTTCCTGGTGAAACAGGCCGACCACAGCGTGGTGGTGCGCCTCGACCTGGGCGGCATGGACGGCGAGCTGCGGGTGCTGGCCGGCACGGAGCGCAGCGTGCGCCGCCTCGACGCCCTGCGCGAAAAGCTGGGCGACGATCCGGAATGCTGGCTGGGCGCCTTCATGGCGGGAGAGCGCCCATGATCGCCGGGGCCTGCGAGCGTGGCGGCGATGGCGGCATCATTCCCCAGGTGCTGGGCGCCGTCGACTGTCAGACCCGCGGCTTTGCCCAGGCGGGCTATCAGGCGCTCACCGGCCTGGGTTCGCCGTTCCAGGCCGCGCTGACGGCGCTGCTCACCATCTATATCGCCGTGCTGGGCTACCGGCTGCTGTTCGGAACCGGCGGGGCGCGGCTGGCGGACACCCCGGCCATCGCGATCAAGGTCGGCGCGATCCTGGCGCTGACCACCAACTGGAGCCTGTTCCAGACCCTGGTGTTCGACCTGGTGGCCACGGCGCCCCTGCAATTGGCCAGCCTCATCGCCACGCCGGTGGCGGTCAGCTACGCCGCCGACCCGGTGGCCGGCCTGCAGGGCGCCCACGACGTGCTGATGGCCGCCGCCCAGGCCTTCGGCAAGGCCGCGGGCCCCATGGTCCAGACCTACACCAGCCCGGAGGCGGGGGCGGCCAAGGCGCTGCAGGCCGCGGCCAACGCGCTGTTCGCCGGCGCGGCCGGGGTGACGGCGGTGGCCACCCTGGCGATCGGGGTGCTGACCGCGGTGGGGCCGGTGTTCGTGGCGCTGTTCCTGTTCCGCCAGACCCGGGGCCTGTTCGTGGGTTGGATCCGGGCGTTGCTGGCGGCGGCCTTCGCGCCCTTCGCGGCCTGGATCGTCGCCGTGCTGATGCTGGCGGCCCTGGAGCCCCACCTGGCCGAACTGGTGCGTCAGATACGCGAGGCGAAACTGGACCCCGAGACCGCGACGACCACGGCGGGGATCGTGTTTGTGTTTTCGGCCGCGGAGGCGGCGCTGTTGCTCGGCGGCCTGGTGATCGCGCTCGGCCTGCGGCTCGATCTCGGCCCCAGGGCGGCCAGCACGGTCCAGGCGAACCTCGATGGGTCCGCGCCGGCGCCGGCGCCGCAAGCGTGGCTGTCACGTCCGGAGCGGCTCGCCCAGGCGCTGCGGGGGGCGGGGGATCCGCAGGCCGCGGTGCGCGGCGGTTGGGCCGCGCCCGGCGCCGCGGCCCGGCGGGTGGAGCCGGCCGGCGATCCGACCGCCGCCGCCCAGATGCTGGCGCGCCGCCCGGGACCCCGGTCGCGGCTGTTGCAGGGGAGCTCGGAATGAGGCGGCTGGCGATCATCGGCCTGGCGCTGGCCTTGGCGACGCCGGCGGCGGCGGTGCAGATTCCCCGGCCCGGCTCCGGCGATCCGCGCATCCATGTGGTGGATTACGACCCGGCCGAGGTGGTCGAGCTGCGCGGGGTGCTGGGTTACCAGACCGTGATCGAGTTCGGTCCCGACGAGCGGATCGAGAATGTGGCCATCGGCGACGCCCTGGGCTGGCAGGTGACGCCGAACCGCAGGGCGACGCTGCTGTTCCTCAAGCCGCTGGACCAGGCGCCGCCCACCAACATGACCGTGGCGACCAACCTGCGGCGCTACGCCTTCAATCTCAGCGTCCGGCCGGGACCGGTGCGGCCCACCGACCCCAACATCGTGTTCAGCCTGAAGTTCCTCTACCCGGCGCCCCAGGCCGCCGACGTGGCCGCGTCCGCGCCGCCGCAGGACGTCAACCACGCCTATACCTATGAGGGGGCGGCGGGGAACGTGCCCCTGCGGGTGTTCGACGATGGCAAGGCCACCTACTTCCGTTTTCGCGAGGGCGAGGACGTGCCGGCGGTGTTCGCCATCGAGGCGGATGGCGGCGAGGCGGTGGTCAACACCTTTATGCGGCAGGGCTATCTGGTGGTGGACCGGCTGGCGCGGGCCTTCGTGCTGCGCAGCGGCGATCAGGTGACCCGGCTGACCAACGACGGGTTCACGGTCGAGCCGCCGGGGCCGGACAGTCCGAAGCCGGCGGTCAAGCGGTCCGAAAAGCGCGGGTGGTGGCGAAAATGAGCGGACGCGACCCGA
>CAXNKO010000352.1:0-3298 GCA_964202685.1 Caulobacterales bacterium | reverse complement strand
CAGCAGGGCATGGCCCTGCCGATGGCCATCGAGCTGCCGGAGGATCCCGGCGGCTATGGTCTGGGGGCCGGGGTGAAGGTGCTGACCGGCAAGGCCGCCGGCCGCCAGCTCTACTGCATCAACGGGGTCAAGACCGTCTGGCTGTGCGACGGCGAGGGCGAGGACAGCAACAAGCGGTTCCGCGGCCTGGAGCCCGGCGACGAGGTGCGGCTGGAGAACCGCGACTTCCTCGCCTACTGCTACTATTACCGCCACCATCTGCGGCCAACGGCGGAATACGAGGCCTTCAAGGTCGACGGCCATCCGATCTATCCGACCTATGAGGAGCCGCTGGCCTCGCCGTTCATGGGGGTGGCCCACACCGGCAAGTTCGAGGGCAAGATGATGTGGGTCCACCACACCCACGACGCCTCGCTGTGGCCGACGCAAGGGGTGGGCATGCGCAACAACATCCTGCGTGAGAGCGGCCCGGAGATACTGGCCGAGCGGTTCCGGCTGCGCTGGACCGAGAACGCCGAGCATGTGCCGCCGTCCATGGCCCCCCCGTCGCCGAAGCGGGCGGTGAACACCTGGCTGATCAACTACCAGCCGGTGATCGAACAGTGCCTCAAGGACCTCACCGCCTGGGTCGAGGACGGCGTGGCGCCCGCGGGTACCAACTTCGAGCTGCGCGACGGCCAGATCCACCTGCCGGCCGACGCGGCGGCGCGAGGGGGCATCCAGCCGGTGGTCGCCGTCACCGTGAACGGGGCCAGCCGCGCCGAGGTCAAGGCCGGCCAGCCGGTGACCATCGATCTTGCGGCCGAAACCCCGCCCGGGGCCGGGACCTTCATCGCCGCCCGCTGGGACTTCGACGGAACCGGCAAGTTCCCCAAATCCGAGACCCTGGACGGCAAGGCGGCGAAACTGGCGCTGAAGACCACCCACGTCTTCGACAAGCCGGGGACCTATTTCGTCACCGCCATGGTGGAGTCGCACCGCACCGGCGACGTGAAGGCGACCTCGCGGCGGATCCCCAACCTGGCGGCGGTGCGGGTGGTGGTGCGGTAGGGGCCCGCCCCGCCCCCTCAGTAGCGGGTGTCGGACTTGTCCAGGTGCTCGGTGATCACCGAGCGTTCGATCTGGCCGATGACGCTTTCGCCGTCCCAGGTCCAGCGGCAGGCGCCCTGACCCATGATGTACTCGCCGGGCGCGCCCCAGACGCCAAAGCTGCGGTGGTTGGTGGCGGTGTTGTCCAGGTGCATGGTGCGCCAGGAGGTTCCCATCACCACCCCGGTGATATCGGCCTCGCCCAGGCTTGAGCGCAGGCGCACGCGGACGTTCTCGCCGCGCGGCCGCATGTGGCTTAGCCAGGCGGATTCAATCACCTCGGCCGGGACGATGCGGCCCTGGTCGAGGACATAGGCCTCGCTCCACTTGGGTTCGGGCCAACCTGAGGGCCCGTCGGCGCTGGCGAAGCGCTTGAGCCCGAAGCCCCGGCCGCTGGGGAACAGGGCGGTCTCCCAGCCGTGGCCGTGCCAGTTGCTCATGATCCGCGGGCCGCGGCGGTGGGTGCGCACGCCGGTTCCGGCGATCTTCAGGTCGTCGCCCAGCGAGGTCTTCACATAGCCGGTGTGGCGGTAGAGCTGCTCGTAGCGGGTGTCGCCATAGGCATAGCCCTTGCCCTGTTTCCAGGGCTCGGCGGCGGTGACCACGTCCACATGATATTCGACGATGGCGCGGGGCCCCTCATGGCCGCGGGCGGACGCCAGTTCCTCGGCGGAGGACACCCGCATGGTGCCCAGATAGTCAATGCTCCAGCGCCGGAACGGCTCGATGCAGGTGAACTTGAGGCAATTGCCGCCGGCCTGGCGGCGGGTGGTGTGGCGGCCCTCGTTCCAATTGTAGAGCACCCGGCCGTCGGCCAGCATCAGCCAGTTACGCTCGGTGCGCAGCTCATAGAAATGCTGGATGGCGTCGACGTGGTTGTAGGAATGGGCCTGGTTGTCGTCGTCGAAGAACCAGAAGGCGTGGTTCTCGCCATAGTGGCTCGTGCCCTCGGGCTGCTCCAGCATGCAGTAGTCGTGGTCGAGGGGCAGGCCGCCGGTGGGGTCATAGGTCATGGTCATGGACTCCTACTCGCCTACACGTTTTCCAGGGGCACGCCGTAGCGGTCCAGATATTCGCTGAAGGCGGAACGGATCATCGGCGCGGTGAGGCCGTATTCCTCCAGGGTGTAGGCGTGGCTGGGCTTTTCGCGCACGGCGACCCGGCGGGTCAGGTGGGCGCGGTAGGCGTCGGTGAAGGGCAGGTCCAACCGGGCGTAGGCGGCCTCGATGGCGCCGACGGTGTCGCGGACCAGATCGCGCTGGAACACGTGGACCACCCGGCCGGGGGGCAGGGTCTTTTCCACCGCCATGGCCAGGCGCGCGCCCTGGCTCTGGAACGCCACCTGGGCAGGGCCGACGGTGAGGCGGTCGAGGGGTTCGCCCATGCTGACGCGGATCATGCTGGTCAGGCTGGAGACCGAGGGGATGGACTTGACCGGATCGCGGTGGACCCAAAGCAACCGCGCGTCCGGGAACACCTTCAGCAGCGCGTCGAGGCCGAAGATATCCGGCGGGTTCTTCAGGTTCCAGTGGGGGGCCGGGGTCTTCCACTGCAGGAGTTGCAGCACCTGCTTGAAATAGGCGTAGGAGGCTACGAGGTCGCTCTCGATGGTCCACTGGGTCCAGGCAGGCGTGTGGAACAGGCTGGGCGTCTGCAGGTTCTGGAAGGTGAGGCCGAGGATCGGGCCGTGCTCGGAGGGATCGCCGGCGTCGATGGGCAGCATGCCGCGGCGGTCCGGCTGCTGACGGTAGAGCTCCTCATACTCGGCCTGCATCCTGGCGAAGCGCGGATCGGCCTCGCCGATGGCGGCGTCGGGGGGCGGGGTGGTGTTCTGGCATTCCCAGCGGCGAATCGAGCGGGCGTTGGGGTCCTCCGACAGGAACTGGGAGGTGGCGGTGGAGCCGGTGCGCGGCATGCTGATCACGAACAGCGGCCGCACCACCTGCTCGCTGAGGATCCGCGGATTGGCCGCCAGGCAGGCCTCGACCTTCAGCCGCTCCTTAAGGCAGCCCATCAGCTGGCCCTTGGCGGCCTGTTCGTGCTTGCCCTCGACCTTGGCCTCGTGGTTCAGCGACCAGCACAGCCGCTCCAGCCCCTCATCCATCGGCGCGTCGCCGAATTGCGACAGGCCGGTCAGGGCCATGGCCTCCTGCTTGAGCTGTTGCGGATCGAGCGTCATGCGACCATTCCCTGCGTCATGGCCGAGACC
>CAXNKO010000351.1:0-3300 GCA_964202685.1 Caulobacterales bacterium | reverse complement strand
TCGCCGGCGCCATCGGCGATCGCATCGCCGCCGGCGACCCGGCCCGGCGGCTGCGGCTGGTGGCGCTGATGGTGCTGATCGCCACCCCGCTGTACATGATCGCCAAGGTCGTCCCCACCTGGCAGCTGTTCTTCACCTTCGCCGCGCTCTCGGCGGGGGCGGCGGCCTTCTACCTGCCGCTGACCTTCGCGGCGCTGCAGTCGGTGGTGACCTCGGACATGCGGGCCACCACGCTCGCCACCCATATGGTGTTCTTCAACATCCTGGGCACGGCGCCGGGACCGATCCTGGTGGGGATGTTCTCCGACGCCTGGGCGCCTCATTTCGGGCCACAGGCGCTGGGCTGGGCGCTGGCGGCGGTGGGCGGCTTCGGGTTCCTGTCGGCCGGCAGCTACTGGATGGCCTCGCGCCGGCACAACCGCGACGTGGCGGCGGCCCAGGCCGAGGAGGCGGGCCACCTCAGTCCGGCCTGACCCCCCAGGCCGCCAGCGAACGCCAAGTTGATCGGCGATCCATCCAGATGATCGTTCAAACGACAAATCCTATGCCCGGGGGCTTGCCTTCGCCGCGGGTCGGCGGCTCAAATCCGCCCAACCCAATTTAACGGACGAGGATGACGCCCGTGGAAAAGTGCCCGATCGACTTCAACTTCGACCCGGCGACCTTCAAGGTCGGCGACCAGGTGAGCTACCGCGTGCCGGAAAGCTTCGACGACTTCCCCTTCGCCGGAACCCTGCTGGAGGTGCATGAGGACCATGTGGTGGTGACCTCCGACCCCGCCGACCCGGCCAGCCGCATGCGCGCCACCCGCGAAAGCCGCCCGGTGGTGGCCGCCGCCGACGTCTGCTGAGGGGCCGGGCCTCAGGTCATCATCATCATGCCGCCGTCCACCGGCAGGGTCTGGCCGGTGATGAACTTGGCTCCGTCGGTGACCAGGAACACCATCACCGGCGCCATCTGGGTGTCGGGATCGCCGAGCTTGCCGCCGATGGGGATCCGCTGGGCCATGCCCACATCGTGGGCCGCCAGTTCCTCCGGCGACATCCGCGCCCGGTGGGCCTCATACATGGGCGTCCACATGCCCGGCGCCATGGCGTTGACGGTGATGCCGTAGCGGGCCCACTCCTGGGCCACCGTGCGGGTCCAGGCCAGCACTGCGCCCTTGGCGGCGGAATAGGCCGCGCCCCCGGCCATGCCGCGCACGCCGGCGCCGGAGCCGAAGTTGATGATCTGGCCGCCCTTGTCCTTCCTGTGCGGGAACGCCGCCTGGTTGGTGTTCATGACGCCGCGGGCGTTGGTCTCGAACATCAGGTCCCAGTGGTCGTCGTCGATGGTCTCGGCCGGGGCGGTGCGCTCGACGCCGGCGATATTGACCAGGGCGTCCAGCCCGCCCATCTCGGCTGCGGCGGCGTCCACGGCGGCCCTGGTCTCCGCCCGGCTGGCGACGTCGCAGTGGCGGTAGAAGGCCCGGCCCTGGCCGGCGGCGTTGGCCGCCTCCACCACCGCGCGGCCCTCGTCGTCCAGCACGTCGAAGGCCGCCACCACCGCGCCGGCCGCCACATAGGCGCGCACGGTGGCCGCGCCGATGCCGCGAGCGACGCCGGTGACGATGATCTTCCGCCCGATCAGGTCCATGTCCGAAATCCTTCCGTTGATCCAAATCCGACCAGGCGCGTGGGTGACACAGCCGGGGGCGGCGCGCCAGCCGTTGCGCCGGCCCGGCCATTGACGCAACGTGGCGACAAAATAACAAGGATCGCAATGGCCAGGACGCCCGCTGGCCGCGAGGAGGTACGCATGACCGAGGACGCTCCCCAGACCTATGTGATGATTCCCACCAAGCCGCAGATGCGCGACCTGGACACGGTGCGCGGCGGTTTGCAGGCCTGGCTGCGGGCGCATGTGCCGGACGGGGGCGACCTGGAGATCACCGACCTGCGCATTCCCACCGGGGCCGGGGTCGCCAACGAGACCCTGCTGGTCACCGCGCGCCAGGGCGGGGCGGAGGCCGGCTATGTGGTCAGGGTCGGGACCACCTATCATCTGTTCATGGGCATGGACGTGGCGGTCCACTGCAAGCTCTATCAGGCGCTGGAGACCGAACCGGACATCCCGTCGCCGCCGATCATCGGCTTCGAGCCTGACAAGTCCCTGTTCGGCGAGCCGTTCTTCGTCATGCGCAGGGTGGCGGGCCTGGTGCCGTCCGACAACCCCCACTACTACACCGACGGCTGGGTCCCGGCGCTGAGCACCGATGAGCGCCGGCAGATGTGGCGCAACACGGTGGAGCTGATGGCCAAGGTCCACCGGCTGGACCTGGCCAAGGTGGATTTCCTGCAGCGGCCGCACCTGGGCCGCACCGGCCTGGAGCAGGAGATGAACCACTGGATCCAGTACGCGGCCTGGTGCGGCGGCGACGCCCTGCCGATCGTGCGCAAGGCCTGCGACTGGCTGGTCGCCAACATGCCCACCGACGCGCCGCCGGGATTCTCCTGGGGGGACTCGCGGGCGCCGAACGTCATCTACCAGGGGATCACGCCGGTGGCGCTGCTGGACTGGGACATGGTCTCGCTGGCCGGGGCCGAGTGCGATCTGGCCTGGTGGACGGTGATGGACCGCTCCAACTCCGTCGATCGCGGCGTCCCGCGCCCCTCGGGCTTCGGCACGCCGGGCGAGACCGTGGCCCTGTGGGAGGAGCTGGCGGGCCGCAAGGCGCAGAACCTCGACTGGCACCTGGTGCTCAACGCGCTGCGCATCCGGCTGGTGATGGTGCGGCTGCCGGCGATGCTGATCGGCCAGGGGCTGATCAACGCCGAACAGCGGGCCAGCCTCGACTCCGGCGAGATGGAGTGGTTGGACGGGCTGATGGACCGGCCGATGGCCGGATCGTTCGGTTCGACCTGGACCGGCTGGGACGAATAGGCGGAGCGGCGCACCATGAAGATGCACCTGTTGTCGGGGGGCCGCCTGCGCATGCGCCGGGGGATCTATTATCCCGGCGCGCCCAAGGAGGAGACCTTCGAGCTGCCGGTGTCCTGCGCGCTGTTGAAGCATCCCCAGGGCAATGTGCTGTTCGACACCGGCTGCCATCCCGACGCCGCCGCCGACCCGGTGGGCCGCTGGGGCGCGACGGCGCGGATTTCCGTGCCGATCTTCCAGCCCCAGGACGCGGTGGTGGGCCAGTTGCCGCTGGCGGGACTGACGGCGGACGACATCGACGTGGTGATCTGTTCGCATCTGCACATCGACCACTGCGGCTGCAACGTGTTCTTCAAGAAGGCCACCGTGGTCTGCCACGCC
>CAXNKO010000350.1:0-3308 GCA_964202685.1 Caulobacterales bacterium | reverse complement strand
TATGGCCTGGTGGGCCGCATCATCGGGGTGACCACGGGCGCAAGCCGGGTGTTGCTGCTCACCGACATCACGTCTCGAACCCCGGTGATGATCGACCGAACCAATGCGCGCGCAATCCTGACCGGCGACGGCGGCCCCAACCCACGCCTCGAGTACCTGCGGGGACTGGCGCCGGTTAAGGCCGGCGATCGCGTGGTCACCTCGGGGGATGGCGGCGTACTGCCGCGCGGCCTGCCGGTCGGCGTCGCGGCCAAGGGCTTCGACGGCCGCTGGCGAGTGGTGCTGGCCACCGACCATGCGCCGATCGACTATGTGCGGATCTTGAAGTTCGAGGATTTCACCCAACTGCTCAACCAGGCCGAACTCGACGAAATGCCGATCCCCCCGCCATCGGCGCCCGCGGCGCAGCAGCCGGTCGCGACCGTGCCCGCGATGAGCCCGATCGCGCCGCGCCCGCCAGCCGCGGCGCCCGCGACCGTCGGAACACGGCCGCCGCTACCTGCTGCTGCCCCGCCGCCGGTCAGTTCCCTGCCGCCGCCTCCTGCGCCCACGCCCGCGCGGTCCGAGGAGCCGCCCCTGTGAGCTCCCTGTCGCCTTGGGAATGGATCGGGGCGCCGTTCCTGCTGTGCGTCGTGTGGACCATCCTGTTTGCGATCCCGCTCCGGGTGTTCGGCCTGCAGCTGCCGGAACCGGTGTTCGCCCTTTGGCCGGTGTTCGCCTGGGCGATGATCCGTCCGTCGATCCTGGCCCCCCTTGCGGTGTTGGCGCTCGGCTATTTCCTGGACATCTTCTGGGGTGGGCCGCAGGGCCTTTGGGCGCTGTCGCTGCTGATCGCCTACGGGACGGTGCTCGCAGCCCGCAGTCTGATGATCGGTCAGGGCGCGGCGGCGATGTTCGCCTGGTTCCTTGTCGTGGCCGCGCTTGCGCTGGGGGCGGCGACAATGATCACCATCGTCAAGGTGGCGGCGGCGCCGAATCCCGTTGCGCTGGCCTGGCAATTCGTCGCCACAATCGTGCTGTATCCCTTCTCTCAGCGTCTCATCGATCGATTCGAAGACGCCGACGTTAGATTCCGGTAGGGGCTCCGGAGATGCCGCAGCCAACGATCTTCTTTCCCGAGGTCAATGAGAAGCAGGGGGTCTTCCACCGGCGGGCGTTCCTGATGGGCGGCTTCGCGGGCGCGGGATTGGCCGTGCTCGCCGGACGACTCGCCTATCTGCAAATCTTCGAGGCGCAGCGCTATCAGTCGCTCTCGGCCTCCAATCAGTTCAATTTCAGGCTGGTGCCGCCGCCGCGGGGCGTGATCGTGGATCGTCACGGCGTGGTGCTGGCGTCCAATCGACCGAACTTCCGGTTGCTGGTGTCACGCGATGAGAGCCATGACAGCCAGGCGACCTTGAAGACACTGGCGAACTTCGTGCCGCTCGATGCGTCGCGCCAGAAGCGCCTGGCCCGGGAGCTCTCCCAGACGCCGCGGCGGGTGCCGGTCTCGGTGATGGAGGACATGACCTGGGAACAGTTCTCGGCGATCAATGTGCGGGCGCCGGAGCTGAAGGGCGTGACCGCCGACATGGGCGAGGTGCGGGTCTATCCGCACGGCGGCGCCTTCGCGCACGTCATCGGATATGTGGCCAAGGTCAACAAGGAGGATATCACCGCCACCGGGCCGAACGCCGATCCCATTCTGTTGCATCCGGGA
The DNA here is from genome assembly GCA_964202685.1 of Caulobacterales bacterium. GTDB lineage: Bacteria > Pseudomonadota > Alphaproteobacteria > Caulobacterales > Caulobacteraceae > Phenylobacterium. The sequence goes on along the minus strand of CAXNKO010000350.1, from coordinate 1,609 downwards.
TTTCGCATTGGCCGGCAAGGAGTTGAAAAGGCGCTGGATATTGATCTGCGCGGCAAGCCTGGCGCCCAGAAGGTAGAGGTGGACGCCAACGGCCGTGAGGTACGTCACGACCCGCAGGGCGATATTCCGGCGACGCTTGGCAAGCAGATTCAACTCACGCTCGACGCCGATGTCCAGAACCGCGCGCTGGAAGTGTTTGGCGAGGAGAGCGGCGGCGCGGTGATGATGGATTGCCGAACCGGCGACATCCTCTGCATGTGTTCCGCGCCCAGTTTCGACGCAAACCGGTTCGTTCGCGGATTGACCAGCAGCGAGTACCGCGGGTTGGCGGAGTACGAGCGCAAGCCGTTGCTCGACAAATGTCTTTCCGGCCTCTACCCGCCCGGCTCCACGTTCAAGACCATGACGGCGCTGGCGATCCTGATGGCCGGGATCGATCCCGAGGCGCGGGTCAGTTGTGGTGGCGGCATGCAGTTCGGGGGGCGCTACTTCCATTGCCACAAGCGCGGCGGGCATGGGTCTCAGAACCTGCACGAAGCCATCAAGAACTCCTGCGACACCTATTTCTACAGCATGTCGCTCCGGGTCGGACCGGACCGGATCGCCCAGGCCGCCCGGGCGTTCGGTCTCGGCCAGACTTTCGATATCGGCATTCCCGGGCAGAAGAAGGGGGTTGTCCCCGACCCGGCCTGGAAGAAGCGCTATTTCGCCAAGAACGCGGCCCAACAGCCGTGGTGGCCGGGCGAGAACCTCTCCTATGCGATCGGTCAGGGCTATCTGCAGGTGAATTGCCTGCAGCTGGCGGTGATGACTGCGCGGCTGGCGAACGGACGCAAAGCATTGAATCCACGGATAATAAAGTCCGTTGGGGGTAGGGAGCTGCCGAGGGGATCCGAAGGGCCTGACCTGCCTTTCCCCATTGAGCATATCGAGCGTGTGCGCGCCGGGATGGTCGCGGTGACGGAGGCTGGGGGCACGGCTTTTCGTTCCAGCCAGCTTGGCCTCGGGGATGTTCTCATGGCGGGTAAGACGGGCACGGCCCAAGTGCGCAATTACGACAAGGGTGGCGGGCGGGGAAAGGGCGGACCCTGGGGCCTGCGCGACCACGGGCTGTTTGTCGCCTTCGCGCCCCTCGATGCGCCGCGATACGCCCTGGCGGTGATCGTTCAGCACGGAATGGGCGGCTCCACCGCCGCCGCCCCCCGGGCGCGCGAGATCATGCGCACGGCCTTGCTGAAGGACCCCGAGATTCGCGCCCGCATCGAGAAGCCGCTGCCGATGCCGGAGATGACTCCGGATGTGGAGCAGGACAGCGCGCCCACCGCACCGACCCAATTTACGCCAAGCGCCGGACAGACGCCCGCCAGCGGGCCGGTTCGGTCCCGACGGGTGGATGGACGCTCCACATGACGGTATCGGCGCTCACCCGGCCCGGCGAACGCGAGCGGGCCATCGTCAAGTTCAGCGAGATCGACTGGTTCTTCTGCCTTGTGCTGTGCCTGATCGCGGGGGCGGGCGGGTTGATGCTGTTCTCCATCGCCGGATCCTCATGGACCCCCTGGGCCTTGCCGCATATAACCCGCTTCGGATTGTGCTTCGTGTTGATGAT
>CAXNKO010000349.1:0-3318 GCA_964202685.1 Caulobacterales bacterium | reverse complement strand
GCTGGACATGCTGCGCCGGCGCCGGTCGCTGGGCTGGCGGATGGGGGACGACCGTCCCCGGGCGGTGGCGCTGGGCGCCCTGCATCTGGTCTGGGACTGGCCGATCGCGCGCATCGTCGAGGCGGCGGCCGAGGAAGGCCACGGGATCGGCGCGCGCACCGAGGCCGAGCTGGCGGCGCTGGCGTCCCCCCGCGATCTGGCCGAAGCGCCCCCCGCGATCCGCGGCGACGTTCCCGACTGGCTGGGAGAAGACCTGGCCCGCGCCTTCGGCCCCGACCTGGACGCCGAGCTTGCGGCGCTGGCCCGGCGCGCGCCGGTCGATCTACGGGTCAACAGCCTGAAGACCGATCCCGAGCGGGCGCTGAAAGCGCTGGCGCCGCTTAACGCCCACACGGTGGGATTTCCGCCCACGGCGCTGCGCATCGACGCCCCGGCCGCCTCCGAGCGCAGCGGGGCGGTGGAGACCATCCCGGCCTTCTCCAAGGGCTGGTTCGAGGTGCAGGACCTGGGCTCCCAGATCGCCGCCACAGTGGCCGGCGAGGTGAAGGGCAAGCAGGTGCTCGATCTCTGCGCCGGCGGCGGCGGCAAGACGCTCGCCCTGGCCGCGGCCATGGGCAACACCGGCCAGATCTACGCCTATGATTCCGATGCCCGGCGGCTGGCCGACACCATCCGCCGCGCCGACCGGGCAGGCTTGCGCAATCTGCAGATCCGCTCGCCGGTGAACCCGGAGCCGCTGAAGGGTCTGGAGGGGCGCATGGACGTGGTGTTCCTCGACGCCCCCTGTTCCGGCTCCGGCGCGTGGCGGCGCCACCCGGACACCAAGTGGCGGTTGACGCCGGAGACCCTGGCGCGGCGCATGGCCGAGCAGGACGCGGTGCTGGACCAGGGCGCGGGGTTCGTGAAGCCGGGCGGGCGGCTCATCTATGTCACCTGCTCGGTGCTGGGGTGCGAGAACGAGGACCGGGTGGCGGGCTTTCTCGCCGACCATCCGGAGTTCGCCGTCCGGCCCGCCAGCGACGCGCCGGAGCTGGCGGGGCGCCTGACGGGGGAGGGGTTCCTGCGGCTGTCGCCCAAAACCGCATCGACCGACGGCTTTTTCGTCGCCCTGCTGACGCGGGCGCCATGACCCGCCGCTGATTCCCGGCTAACAGTCGCCCATGACCACCCAGCACGAACGAGTCCTGATCGTCGACTTCGGCTCCCAGGTGACCCAGCTGATCGCGCGGCGGGTGCGCGAGAGCGGCGTCTATTGCGAGATCCATCCCTACGACAAGGTGGACGCGATCCTCGACGCCTTCGCCCCCAAGGCGGTGATCCTCTCCGGCGGGCCGGCCAGCGTGCATGAGCACGACAGCCCCGCCGCCCCTCAGCGCATCTTCGAGCTGGGCGTGCCGGTGCTGGGCATCTGCTATGGCGAGATGACCCTCTCGGCCCAGTTGGGCGGTCGGGTTGAAAGCGGCCATGAGCGCGAGTTCGGCCGGGCCGAGATCCTCATCGAGCGGGAAAGCCCCTTGCTGGAAGGGCTGGGCGGGATCGGCGCCCGCGAGACCGTGTGGATGAGCCACGGGGACAAGATCACCGCCATTCCCCTGGGCTTCGAGGTGGTGGCCACCAGCGAGGGCTCGCCCTTCGCGGTGATCGCCGATGAGGGCCGGCGGTTCTACGGCCTGCAGTTCCACCCGGAGGTGGCCCACACCCCGCGCGGCGCGCTGATGCTGCGCAACTTCACCCACCGCATCGCCGGCCTGAAGGGCGACTGGACCATGGCCGCCTTCCGCGGCGAGGCCATCGCGCGCATCCGCGATCAGGTGGGCGGGGCCCGGGTGATATGCGGCCTGTCGGGCGGGGTGGATTCCTCGGTGGCGGCGGTGTTGCTGCACGAGGCGATCGGCGAGCAGCTCACCTGCGTGTTCGTCGATACCGGCCTGCTGCGCCACAACGAGGCCGCCGAGGTGGTGACCCTGTTCCGCGAGCACTACAACATCCCCCTGGTGCATGTGGACGCCGGCGCGGAGTTCCTGGGCGCCCTGGCCGGCCAGTCGGACCCGGAGACCAAGCGCAAGACCATCGGCCGGGTGTTCGTGGAAATCTTCGACCGCGAGGCGGCCAAGGTGGAGGGCGCGGCCTTCCTGGCCCAGGGCACCCTCTATCCCGACGTGATCGAGAGCGTCTCGGCCCGGGGCGGCCCCTCGGCGGTGATCAAGAGCCACCACAATGTGGGCGGCCTGCCCGACTTCATGAAGCTGAAGCTGGTGGAGCCCCTGCGCGAACTGTTCAAGGACGAGGTGCGGGTGCTGGGGGTCGAACTCGGCCTGCCGCCGGCGTTCGTCGGCCGCCATCCGTTTCCGGGCCCAGGCCTGGCCATCCGCATTCCCGGCGCGGTGAGCGCCGAGCGGGTGGCCATCCTGCAGAAGGCCGACGCCATCTATCTGGACGAGATCCGCAAGGCCGGCCTCTATGACGCCATCTGGCAGGCCTTCGCGGTGCTGCTGCCGGTGCGCACGGTGGGCGTGATGGGGGACGCACGCACCTATGACGAGGTCTGCGCGCTGCGCGCCGTCACCTCCACCGACGGCATGACCGCCGACTTCTTCGAATTCCCCTGGGAGATTCTGGGCCGCGCCGCCACCCGGATCATCAACGAAGTCAAAGGGATCAACCGGGTGGTCTATGACGTGACCTCCAAGCCTCCGGGAACCATCGAGTGGGAATGAATCGGTAGCCTTTGGAGGCTATCGATGACTATCGCCAAAGTCCGCTTAACAATCTGATTTATAAATAGAAGTTGTCCCGTGTCTATCGATGTCTATCGGTGGCCAGCGACGACGTTTGACGGCGCGCCTGACGGTCCTCCGAAATCTTGCCTCTGGGCTCTAGAGGCGATACCGTCGGCAGAAATCTCCCTGTGACGGTATGATTACTGGAGAAAAGGCTTGTTAAAACAAGATGATCTGGTGATTTTTGAGGGGTCATCGGCCGACGGTATTTTCGGTCAAAATGAGGCGGGAAATGTTAACTGACACGGCGCTTAAGCAACTGAAAACAAAAGAAAAAGACTTCAAGATTGCCGATCGCGATGGCATGTATGTCGTGGTCAAGAAAACCGGTGCTGTCGTCTTTCGTCTCGATTACCGCCTGCATGGCCGGCGCGAGACCCTCACCATTGGATGTTCCCCGTCAGCACCTATGAGACAGATGAGGGGTATTGAGCAGAGGAGGGTTTTGGTTTCATCGTAGTGACGAAGGAACGAAGATGAGACCAAAACCCTCTGCCCAAAAATCTCCCGGTGAACGGGTGGTGCAGGACATTCGCCG